>CAZJDC010000001.1:0-26775 GCA_964544715.1 uncultured Rickettsia sp.
TTTTGCGTTTTGCTTTACTTGAATGTTTTGCTGAAACGCCAGCTACTACGTCTTTCAGTAAACTTACCATTAAAGCTCCACCAAACCTTTGAGTGAAATGCGAGTTCACGCGTCCATCTATGCCAGCTTCGCCTAGTCTTCCTACCACCTGCGTATCAACAAGATTTACTCGTTTGTAATCAGGTGTTAGCAGCTTAGTCCAAATCACATGCATTCTTGCCATGCCGTAGCCAAGAGTGCTGCTTTGATAGACACCTATAGCTTTAGTACCTCGCTCAATTAACTTAACTCGACCGCTTGCTCCGTATATATCCTGATTAATCAGGCACTGAATGCGACCAGCTACTTCAGAGACAAAACGCATAGTTAAACTGCATGGTATATATGTGCCTTCCTGAAGTAAAAAGTCAGGATCGATTTGTATGGAACGTGCTATAACTGCGTCATGTTCACCAGATTTGCCATTTTTAGAGCCACCACTTCCGCCAGATAACATAGCACCATTATTATTAGCTCCACTGCCAGCAATACCACCGCCAGTACCACCTCTACCACTACTGCTAGAGCTTTTGGTAGGAATGGATTGATATTTCTGAAAACCATTATTATTGCTTTGGTTGCTTGTATCTGATTTCACACCATTACTGTTAAGATTACCTAAAATACCTGAAGTATCAGAAGCATTGTTGTTTCTTAAATCCGTGCTGTTATTACGACCATTACCACTACTACCACCTTTAGAACGATTGCGTCCTGGAAAATCAAATATCCTTTTACTTCCATTTTGGAGGTTATTGGCATATCTATCAGAATTAAAATCTTCATCCTCGCTACTGCCATCATATCCATCAGATCCAAAGCCACTATCAACACTTCCGAATTTGCTAGAGTCAAATTCATCTTCATCATCTGTATATCTTTCTCTGTCTTCTGCTTTCGCCTTGATGTAATACCTCTTCCACTTCAGACACAAATCTTCTTGCTTGTCTAAGCAGGAAGACTTGTACAAATGATAGCCTTGATCAATTAAATGCTGGCAGCCATTTTGTGGCTCTGTTTTACAGTTATAGGTGATTTCTTCGCTCCAACATTTTCGTTTCAAAGGATATTTACCTAAAAATACCTTATCATTTTTGTCTAAACAGATAGTTTGCTTTGGACGACATATAGATTCTATTACGTTTTTTGCTCTAGGATTTAGAATTTTGAAGTATTCATTCGATACTTCAAACTTTTTGACTTTCTTACGATATTGGTAACTTAATTTATTTACACTATATAAATGTTTTAAGTTACCTAAAACGTTGTGACCTAAACGATAACCAACCGTAATACCATCTGCTATTTGGTCATCTGATACTTGCAGTCTATTCAGTAACATATTTTTCAATGCTCGCTGTACATTTTCATCTTCTTCCTTAATGCTAGTATACCTCCGTTCCCAAGCAGACCTTTTGACACTACCACCCTTAGAACTGCCACCCTCGCTTACTTGCTTTGTCCAAGATGGATCAATATCACGATATGTAATTCTTAACTCTTTTTCCTGCCATCCACCATATCTTACCACCTCTTTACCTTCGACGATTAACTGACGTACTCTTTTAATGTCAAAATCTGTACCTTCTATACATGTTTTTTCATCATGCGGGCTTACAGCTATAGCGTTGTTTGTGATGCAAAAAGCTGACAAGCAGACTAGTAACAAATTCCTTTTAATACTCATCTTCAAACCTAACTTCTCGCCTCTTGTTGTTCGACTATTCTTTCGTTACCTCTGTTGCCTCTAATTTTGTATATTTTCGAGAAATCAATATCTTTTCCTACCTCTATACCTATGATATCCCCTTGTTTCTTGTACATAGTTGGCGGGATGTTAATAGAAGCATCTAACATACGCTCAACAATAGAGGTAGTGCTATCCTTGGTATTTTCAAAAGTATTAATATTAATAGTGTTTTTGCGTTTTGCTTTACTTGAATGTTTTGCTGAAACGCCAGCTACTACGTCTTTAAGCAGGCTTACCATTAAAGTTCCACCAAACCTTTGAGCAAAGTGAGAATTAACACGCCCATCAATCCCAGCTTCCCCGAGTCTACCTACCACCTGCGAATCAACAAGATTTACCCGCTTGTAATCAGGTGTTAGTAGCTTAGTCCAAATCACATGCATTCTTGCCATACCGTAGCCGAGCGAGCTGCTTTGATAGACTCCTATAGCTTTAGTGCCACGCTCTATGAGTTTTACTCGTCCACTTGCTCCATATACATCCTGATTAATCAGGCACTGAATGCGACCAGCTACTTCAGAGACAAAACGCATAGTCAAACTGCACGGTATATATGTGCCTTCTTGAAGCAAGAAGTCAGGATCAATTGCAATGGAATGAGCTATTACTGCGTCCTCATCTTCTGCATCAATCTTACTTTCCCCTCTTACCTCTTCATCCTCGCTATTCTCATCAGCTTTGGTTGGAATTGATTTGTATTTCGCAAATGCCTTAACCTTTTTCTTAAAAATTGGTCTATCCGCATTACTTTTGATTTTAGATTCAGGAAATGGTCTTTCAACTCTTTGCTCTTCCTCTAAAGCTTGCTTTTGCAAACCAAGCATCCAGTCCTTGCCTACTATTTCCTGCGCTTCTAGAGACTTTGAAGGCATTGCGTCTTGTTTTCTATTAGAAGAATATTTGTAATATGAGTAGCCTATTAACAATGCAGCCAAACTAATCAAAGTCAGAACCATCTTCAAATTGGCAAAATTGCCCTTAGCTGATACTTGAGCAACATCAGGTATCTCAAAAGAAGGCGAAATATCATGTGCATCGTTTGTTTGTTTTTCAGGTGTTTCCAAGGTCAACTCTCTCTACTGATTGTGTGATTGTGGAACTATATGGCTTTACGTATTTGCCAAAAGATTTATTTAAAATCCCAGCTGCCATATCGCCAGATCTTAAAACAAAACTTTTGCCTAGATTGTGAACCGCAACTACCTTGTAATTACCTTTTTGCTCTATAGTGTAATTAATCATTTGTTCTTTTTTGTTTTGAAGTAAAAAGATACTAGGAAGTTGCTTTGCTGGTGAAAAACCAAAATACGTCATCTCGCCGTCATCATATGCAAAATCAGGCACTATGAGACTGCTTTTTGCAGGTGCTTTTACAAAGTAATTACAGTTCTGAGCTTTTTTACTACTATCGAAACTTTGCTTCATTGCAGCTTTTGCCAAATCTTCGCCATGATAGGCAAAACTTACCATATGTGCATGCTTATCGCCGCTAGAAGCAATATTCAGCACCATGTTGTAATTACGTTTGTTGGTTGATACGAACAGGTTAGTATTCCACTCAGCAGCAATAGGTTGATATTTCATCAAGCCGCCGCTACTTTCTTCTTCGTCAAAATCTGTTTGCTGCTCTACTGGAATTGGCATAATAAATAACTTGTTGCCATAGCTTTCTATCTTCCAACCAGCATCAAAGCCTGTAATTGCCTTATCGATGGTTTCGTTTTCACTAAAGACGACAGTAGTAATGTAGCCAAGTTTCGTATTGATTTTAGCTACATCTTCAGCATTAAAACTTACTGATTGTATGCGAGTGTCAAAGTTACTGGATCTTGGCACCTCTTCAGCATTACTAATGCTACCCAATACTATGCTACTTAGCATCACTAAAGCTTTTAGAAATTTATACTTTTTCATATTATCCCTCCTCCCTTTATGGGTTTAGACCCTTAAATCTTTTGTGGCTTCATAATCCTCTACCTTAAAGCCTAAAGGATTATCCAATCTATTTTTGTTTGTGATTTTCTCGTAAGGCGTAAAATCATACACTAACCGAGCAGTATGATATTCTTGCGAGCTCTTCATATTTCTTAAATCAATTATGTTCTTCTTAAATCTGATATTTGCAACCTTAAAATCACCCGTGCCGCTGGTAATAGATATGGCAAGAATATCTATTTTCACTGAGTAATTTTCTTCGTATTTTGCGTCAGGTGCATCTTCCTTGCTCCAAAATGCTAGGTATTTTTGCTGCTCTGCGGAGCTACTATAAAGCTGAACAAGGCGATAATCTTCCTGAACTGAGCCGTGTATATATTGCTCTCTAAGAGTAACATATCTTGAGGCAAAGAATTTTCCTAAAGCCTCATCTGCTGTTAAATCCTCATCGGTTACACGGCTTAGCACTTCTGCGTAGCCAGTAGTATTGTCCACTCTGATTAGCACTAATTCCTTGTCGCTCCTAAATATTAGAAATGCTACAGCAAGTGCTAGAATGAAGCAGATTACAAGAAGGCAGTAAGCAAAAAGCTTGATTTTCTTACCTATCCAGTCTTTTTGGTAATTTAGTATAGCCTCAAAGCTTTTAGCTTCTTCTATGGCATTAATATTCTTGTCTTTTGAATTCGTCATAAGCAAAACTATCCTCGTTTGTCTACAGTGTTAATTGGCTTTAGACTTCCTGTGATCTCACGAGGAAAACCGTAATTTAGGCTGCAGCTACTTAAGGACAGGCATGCGAGTAAGCATGCCATCAGGAAAATTATTCTTTTCATATGGTTAATGTTGATGTTTGATTTTATTGGAAGTGTTAATTGTTATGTTTTCATTACTTTGCTTCACTTGTTACTTAAGATTGTTTTGTTTTACTCTCTCTGCAGCGGCTTTTTGGACGCTTTCAGCAAGTCGCGTGCGGTTTGCTACACTTGCCGAGATGTTACTTTTAAGATTACGTCCGCCTTGGATAGTGCTACTAACACCTCTAGTAGTCGTGGCAGCAGCCACAGCAGTCATTCCGCCTTGAATAGCAGAGCTTGCTGCAACTCCTGCAATGCTGCCTGCCATATTTTTTGATACTAGGATTAACGCCCCTACTATTAGACTAATCAACAATATAACGCTTCCTGTACTAATAATACCATTTTGGGCTGGTGCGTTTACGAGTTGGGCTATTAATTTGCTATTAGCATCTAATCCTATTCTGACAACTAACCCTGCAAAGATTAAAGTGGTAATACATGAAAAAATACCTCGCAACCATCCATTAAACATTTCTTTCAAAAAGCCATACGATAAGCAACCTATAAAAATAGGAGCGGTTGCAAGAAGTAATGTTAGACCAACTTCGTTTGCTATGAACACTATGGTCGCTATAGCAAGCACAGTAATTGCACCACCCCATACCATTAAACTTGCAATACGACCATTTATCCCCCCAAAGGAATCATCTATTTTCATAATTGTAACGGTTAAGTTCTTGGTTGCGGTAAGTTGTTGGTCTAATAATGCAAAAACACTTGCCTTACCAACAAACCCACTTTTTATTTCTTGAATAAAATCTATCGATAGATCAAGCAAATTGCCTGTATTCTGCATGAATGCAAATATCATGCCTATGCGAGCCATGTTCCACATCATCTCAGAAACTGTAGCATTACTTCCTCTACCAGACATGATAGAGTAACCGTAATACAGAATTAGTATAGGAGCTCCTAGTTGGATTAAAAAAACCATATTATCGGCAAATAGTTTGACATAGGCCTCTAATAAAAGTGTTAATTCTTGCGATATATATGCTTCAAATGGTGCTAGTACTTCCATAATAATTAAAATTTAAGTTTAATTGGTGGTAGATTTTCTTCGTGTTGCGGATAAACGGTTTTATGAGCTTTATTTACTACTTGACAATGTTTATCTTTCAGCATCTCATTTAATGATTTCGCTTTACATTTCTCTACTTCTTTATTTAATTCTTCTGGATGAGCAATGTACCATTCTTCAGTCTTAGTTTTCTCTCCGCATGCTGTTAATGCTAGCGCTAAACTTATGCTCAAAATAGTTAAGTTAATAAATTTCATCTAATTCCTTTTATTTATGTTAAAACTTTAGTTTAATAGGAGGAGCATTTTTTTGATGTTCCCAAAACGCCTCTTTTTTCTTCTGCTCAATCAACTTTTCTCTTAAGTTTGCTTCATCAATGGAAAGTTGCCATTGATGCTGCAGCTGATTGATTTCAGATTGCTTTAAAGATATTGCGTTTGCTATATCTTGTGACTCTTTAAGATCGCTTGCCTTTGCGGCTCTTTGTGATAAGGTTTGTACCTCCCTCATTTTACGTTTCATTTTCTTCTTAATCTTTTCACCTGTTTCAATAGTGCCAGCTTTGTTTAGTATTTCCTCTTTACAAATATTATCAAGCCTTGTGCTACCTTTCTTCTGGCACATATCAAACATCTGATATTTGTTTAAGATGTCGTTAGCCTCGCCGCTAATCTCGGGCTCACTTGAGCTTAGCATCTCGGTAAACATACTTCTGTGACGCTGGATGCCATCCATCTCGTATATTAAGCTATCAATCTGCCCTTCTAAGTCGCCTATATCTCTAATATCCGTCATGCTTGCAAGTTGCGATTTAAGAGTATTTTGCTGAGCCGTGTAATGCTCTAAGGTCTGCTTCCAATGCATAGCTTGGTCTTTCCATTGCCTTACTTGCTCGGCATGCCTCTTTGCTCCATCTGCTATCTGTCTTAAAGAATTAATATCGGCTTTGTGATCGTATATAGTAAGCCCAAAACTTTTTCCTGAAATTAAAATAATGATTGCGATAGCCATTTGCTTTTTAATCATACAGCTACCTTTAAAAAATCATCAATCCAGTCTTCAGGCTTTGCTATTTGCTCAAAGCTTTTCTCAAAGATTTCTAAATTGTCTTTGGAAGAACTAAGTATCTTGGTGTGCGTTCCAAGGCTCTTTAAGTCAAGCTTTGCAATCGCTGAAAAAGGCTTAACACCGCCATACAAACTAGATTTCTTAACTAGAAAACATCTGGATGCTGGATCTAAATTTGCAATGCTTAAATATTCTTCCTCTGTTAACTTAAAGCCGTCAATATAATCTTGCTTAGTTGCTCTAGGATTGCTTAAGAAAATCTGCGTGCTGCTGCTTTCAACCACAGTTCTTGCAAGCTTGCTACTTAATATGTCTGATGGTGATTGAGTAGCATATATCAGCATACCATTAAGCTTTCTGATGGTTTTTAGTTTGTCCTTAGCAAATTTGGCAAAAACATCATCTGATATCCATTTCCAAAACTCATCCATAAATATTACGACTCTTCGTCCATCTAATATTTCTGTAATGCGGTGCAATATGTAAAATGATATTGGATTACGTATTTTTTGATGCTCTAGAAATTCAGTGCCATCAAATCCAAAATTAGTGGATTTTGAAATATCAAAATCATCATATTCGTTATCAAAGATCCAGCCATATTCACCATCTTTAGCCCATTTCATTAATGAGATGGTCATGCTACTTTCCGCAACTTCGTTTTCTGACGAACTATTTAAAGATTCAATCAATCTTGAGATGCCATATCTTCGCTCTTGCACTTCTAGCTGCATTACTGAAGTTACGCTACGGCTTAACTCGTTTTGCTGCCTAATGGTAAGTGGTTTGCCATTTAATGTGCAAAGCAGCTCCATTAAATCAGTAACAAAGCTGATATTTGTACTGCTTGCAGCTAAGCAAAATGGATTCCATCCAGTAGGCTCGCCATGTTTAAAACGGCAGTATCTTCCGCCAAGAGCCCTGATATTTAACTCTGTGCCTCTATCCTTGTCTAAAAAGATAGTGGTTAGTGTCTTGCTTTTTGAATTTGGATCAAAAGACTCATTGCAGCCGTATTTCTGCAAGCATATTTGTAAGAATGACAGTAACATAGTCTTACCTGAACCAGTTGAGCCTATTACTGAAGTACTTGCGTTATTCTTTTCACCGAATTCATCTTTGCCAAGTTTTGACTCGTGTAAGTTAAGAAAGTAAGCCTGCTTGTTAGGAGTTTTAAGGATTGCTAAAGCCTGCCCCCAACAATTTTGATCTCTTTTGCCACTTTCAAAATTGTGAAAACTTGCAAAATCTACAAAATGCCTCGATGTCATAGAAGAAAGACGAGGTCTTAAGTCAAATACAGTAGGAAGTTGCGAGAAAAAATTACCGTATAATGAAAATTTGGCAAGTATTGGCACAAAGCCTAAATCACTTAAGATGCTCATTTGCTTGTTAGCATTTTGTTTTGCTTCCTCTAAGGAATTACCATATACCACTAAGCTAAAATGATACTTGCCAAAAAAAATCTCATTACCAGCAAGCTCGTCTTTAGCATCAATTAAGTCATCTCTTTGTGTTAATGCGTCATCTTCTGAAGCTCTTAGCTTCTTAATTACATTGTTAATGAAGCTAAGTGATTTTCTTTTACTTACGCACGAGAAAGATTGTGTTAATACGAAATCGCAATCAGATATTAGTAAGCCACTAAGACTTGAACTATTACTGCTATCTGGAAACTCTAATATCTCAATGATTTGAAAGAACTTCTTAACCTTAGGAGCGTTAATTTGTCCGCTTTGATCTTTGAAATATACGCTACTTGTTCCAAATGTCTCATAGATAGGTTTTTTAAGTACTGGTACTTTTTGCCAAACATTTGATATCAAGAAGTTGAAGAACTCTAATTGCTTAGAGAATAATATACCTTGAGCGTTGTGGTAGGTCGTAAGCTTCTTTCCTCCAAACCTTTCAAGAAAACCGCTGACATTATCAGAAAACTCAGCTACTTTCTTTAAAATCTCATCTATTCTTGCCTTTTGCTCCTGCGGGCTTGTAGCCTTAAACGCAGCTCGCTCAAATATATTGTGTGGCGAGTATACCAGAGTCAAGAATATACGGTTACGACGGAATGCTTCTGATTTCAGTAGGCTATAGTACAAATCAGTAATACGGTCAGCAAAGTAATTTTTGGTCTCTACTTCAAAGTAATCAAAGTGTTTTGATCTGACTATATGTACATAGAATGTAATATTTTCTGATGCAAAATTCTTTAAGAAATTGTGGGTAAGCATATTGTTAATATCTAAATTCTGTATGCTTTCACATTCAATAGGAAATCCATCTAATTGCCAAGTTAATACAAAATCTTGGTTTTTAGTCATTACGACGTCACTGCTTACTTGGGAAGAGTAAGGGATTAGATCATTAAATGTAGCAAAATGGTTTAATCTCACTTCCCGCCTCCTCTTCTTCTTACTACTTTGCATATTCCGACCTTAGTATCTGCGGTATATCTCGCTCCTGATACCGCTTGGCAGCCAAGTAGTTTGTTTGCCTTAGCTATGTGTCTTTTTCGCTTGCTATACCAAGGCAATGGAAATCTTGGATGAAATGTTACTGGCAAATTCAAATGCCAACTGGTCTTCCATTTCAAATATAGTATGTGAAAAAAGAATGAATCTCTTCGCGTGAGAAGTCCAAGACTTAATATCACTACTGGAATAGAAAACCAGATGATCGGGCTAAAAAACACCCCAACCACAAATATAAAAGCAGAAATGCAAAAAAATAACTCTAAAGGCACTCCGAAAAATAATACGGGTCTAATTATTGCCTTATATATTTTGTGCTGGGATATCTGGTATTTTTCTTGCATATGCTTTGCTATATCTTAATCTTTTTATTTTTAATTCTTCATTTTGTAAGTAAATTACCTATTTCTGTAGCACCACCAAGTACTGCCGCTCCAATTAAAATAGGTGCCATCTCTCTAAGTGTTGAGCCGCCAAATAGGATCTTGTAGCCGCACCAAACTATTGCAAGAATTACAGTCACAGTAGATAATCCTATTAGTCCTGATTTTACTGAGTCCATCAACGTTTTAGCTTTCTTAAATTCTACTTTAGCAAAAGCTTCGGAATGCAGAAGCGAGATTATTATTAATAATAATGGTGAAGTGTATTTGTTTATCATTGATTTTTCTTTTTTTGTTGGTATATATTTCTTGCTCTCTGACCAAGATTTGGCTTCATGAGAGCATTTTTTGATTTAGGTTTTTCATTTTTACCTCTCCTTTTGTTTAATTTAGACTAATCAAAAATAAGTTCCTTGTGCTCCGCCTCTGTAGCAAAACTTGACTATATGCGGAGTGTTTTCCTTTCTTTTCCTAGCATCTCATTTTTAAGTCTCTTTAATTATGCCTTCTACTTCTTACACAAAATACGTTACAAGTTGGATATAGTTACCAATCGCTTGTAGAATTATTAATACATTTTTAAATACAAAAATATATACGTCATAACGACGTACGTAGCCTTTTTTATGACGTACGTAGGCTACGTAGATTAAGTTTTAAGGTTAAGATGGATATTATATTTTTGTAATTTCTCTATGAGACGTTTGATATTTGAAGAATTGTGAGGGAAATATTTTTTTGCAATCTCTAGTGCTTCGAGGTAGTTTTGTTTTGCTATCGCAGTTTTGAATAATGCGTGGTTTAGATCGCCTATCAATTCTTGACTGCGATAGTATTCGGGGTGATCATGTCTTTTTAAAATTTGTTTGGCACGATTTAATACATCTTCTGCTTTTTGATAATCCGCTATTAACGTATAAAAACGTCCCAAATGGTTTAACACCTTTCCAGTTTCAATATGCTCAGGACCATAATTACGCTCATAGTCCTCTAAGCTCTTTTCTAACAAATTTTCAGCTTTGTCTGCTTCTTTAAGCTCTCCGTAGATTACGCCAAGATTTAATATATTTCTACCAATATCTGGATGGTTCTGTGGTCTAATATTTTTGTATATCTCTGTGCTTTTTTCCAGTACATCTTTAGCCTTGTAGTATTGACCACTCATTCTATAAGTAATCGCTAGATGTGCCAAAGTACCCGCGTATAGAGAATTATACTTTGAGTATTCATTGCTCTCATATATTGTTTTTGCGTCTTCTAAACAAATTGAAGCGTCTTCTAATTGTCCTCGCTCTCGGTATGCCACACCTAGATATCCTAACGCTCTTACCTCACCTACGGAAGTAGTGTTATTTCTTCGATATGTGTCGATGCTATCTTTTAATATTGTTGTTGCCTTTTCAAGGTTTCCAATTGTTCTATAAGAATTACCAAGATGTGTTAACGCCAAACCTTTTCCAAGGTAATTTTCAGCATCGTATAATTCAAGTGCTTTTTCTAAGTAAGATATTGCTTGGTTGTAATCATGTCCTAACTTTCTATATATCGCTCCTAGATGTGTGTATATGATTGCTAACTCTTGTGCTTTATTGATATTGTTTAAGTCGTGCTCAAGCACTTCTTTTGCTTCTGTATCTCTTCCTAAATAATAATAGATCAAGCCTATGTTGGTGTTAAGAGAAGTAATATCATTTTGTGGTATCATTTTATCTTTATTCAGCAAGGACTCGCAATGCCGTATTAAGTTTTTAAGATTTAAAATATCTTCCAGATCTACTTTTTTTAGTGCATATGCTTGAATATTTTTAATCATATTTGTAATATATCTACTTCTCTGCGCTTCATTCAGTAATCTTAACATTTTGATTAAGATGTTATTTTGAGTGCTGCGATGTAGCGAAATATTATTCAAACTTTGATCGGTACTATAGGAAGTATCTATAATTAAAGAATTTTTACTCAAATCTTTGATTAGGTGGTTTGTGATATGTCGGTCTTTTGTTAAATATAATAGATCTTTCGGTATCTCCTGTGAATCTAGAATTGATATCAGAAATATTAATTCTGCGAATTCTGCATTTTGCTTTAATATATCTTGTAGTGCTACAGATATGATATTATATCTCGTATTTGAGTATTGCTGCACCTCATCCAATATTAAACTTTGAAGCTCGTTAAATGAATCATCTACTGATTGTATATCTTGTGCATATTCTGCAAAACTAGCCTTGGTAAAATTTAAATAATTTGCAGCTAGCGATATGTCTAAAGGAAATGATGGGATTTTATTCAAAAACTCATCTATTTTGTCTTGGCTTATTTTTTGTAAATTAGCGGAGTTTTTTGTTATTTTGTTAAATAACTCTAATTTCTCTGATCTGTTTATCTCTCCTACTCGGATAACATTATCAGGGGGGATAAATTCATGATTGGCGATGTTACTATTACGAGAAGTGATAATTAATGAGCCACTTCCCCAACTATTCGGACTAAGCGGGAGAAAATTTGCTGTATCCTGTAGTGATGTCACATTATCAAAAATCAGTAACCATTTGCCTGCTTGCTTTAACTTTTTCTGCGTAAAAAGTATTAATTGCGTTTCTTGTTTTTTATTATCTTTTAAATTTAAAATATTACGTAATTCTTGCCTATCCATGTTGTTATCACATAGTGCATATGCTAAAGTTTCAAAAGAAATCATTAGGTTTTGCTTGGTTTCAGCATTTAGTAGCCATACAATCTTTAATTTTTGACCCCTTCCATATTGTTTAGCTATTGTACTCTTTCCTGAGCCACCAACACCTAATAGTACAGCAATATTTATCTCTGATGAGGATTTTGTTAGAATCATACTTAATTGCTTTAATACTTCTTGTCTTTTTAACAAGATAGTCTCATTAGTAAAAAAAAGATTAGTACTCATTTTGGATGTAGTATTAATGTGTTTATATCCTAGTATACTAATTGCTATGCCTAATACGAGAGTTATAACTAAAATAGCAATAATTATTCTTGTGTTATTGAGTGTTTTTATTCCTATTTTTTTGTGTTCTATGAATAACTTTTCTGGTAAATCAATTTTTAAATTAATAACACGCTCTTTTTGTTGATAGAAATTTTCTATATCCTGCTTTAAATTAATATTTGGGGCTAACCTTTGAATAATTTTGAAAACAGCACTATATATTTGATCAGCATGAAAACAATCTATAACGTTGTAATCGGTATATTGATCTAAAAATTTGTCTCTTAGTTCCTTGTTGGTACACAAAAATAATTTTTTCTGCATATGTTGATTATTTTTTTGTGACAGAACAAGTAACTGTTGTTTGTTTAGTATAGTTAGTTGGTAGTACTTATTTGAAGTATTAGGGGTGTTAATTGTTATGATACCAGCCATCCTGAGATATTCAGCTATTCTTCTAGAATTCTCTATGTCAAGCGTTTCAATATAGCACGTAATATTCTGATCCTTAAGTTGCGATGATATCTTAGCCAGTTGAGTTAAAAATATTTTTTTTAGTAAAAGTTGTGAATAATGTTTATGTATTAGATTTCTCTCATCTGCCGTAGCAACGAAATCCTTAATATCTTCCTGACAACTCTTTGATGTTTTTTTAAGAATATTTTTAATATGCACCTCGACAGTGCGAGGTGAAATATTCAAAATCTCAGCAATTCTCTTACGACCATTGATATGTAATAAGCATGCGATGATATCAATTTCCCGTGAAGTAAAATTAATACCGTGAATGTGTACGATTTTGTTATGATCATTTTTTATCATTTGAGAACTATTCACTTCTTAACTTATTTTTTCTAAAATTTCAGATAGTTTTTGTTGGTAATATCATCGTAATACCTCAGGAGCTTTAGTTTTGCTGTGACTTGCCGATACTACACATGACTTGAAAGTTTTAGCAGAAACACCATTGTCGTTAGCTTGAAGATGCTTGCCTCCTAATTTCTCTCTAATTCTGTTAGCTATACTTGTAGCAACATAACTCCCTACTTTCTTTGACTCTTCTATAGCTTGCTGCTTTACATAATTCTTAACCCCTCCAGCTTTCAAGCTTTCTAACACAACATTGAAACCCAATTTGCCACCTGCTTTTAAAACATCTTTAATTTTTCCTACTGTAGACTTAGAACTATCCTGACTGTTCTCTGATGTAAAACCTTTGTAACCTATATTGTTCATGATTTCAGTAAGCTCCTTTAAGGCTTTGCCGCCGTCTGCTTCTTTTAAATATGCCTTATGGTGCAACTCAATATGCTGCTCCGCATTCTTCCTGATATACGGCTCCAACTCCTTGTATTTTGCATCAGTAAGACATTTCTTAGTTAATAACAGTATTTTCTCTCTTTCTTGATCTCGCAAGTTTAGTGCTGGCTCTATATGCTCTTCTAATATCTTTTTGTATCTTGCAATCTGTGATTCATCATGTAACTTAATTTGCTCTTCTGCCTCCTCAACAATACCATTTAACTCCTTATCTGATCTCGTCTCTAATACTCCTGATGCTACTCCAATCACATCTTGTGCTTGCGGCTCTACTTCTAATGATAGATCTACAGCTTGACCTTGACTTTTTGCTACCTCCTTCATCATCTCTTCATATTTGCCTTTCGTTACTGGCAAGGTGTAAATTTCCCCGCCATGCTCTATATATCCTATAGATTCTTTATTACTACCTAAAAACTTAATTGGCTGCGGACTACTGACCTCTTTAAGCTTTGGTACTCCATTTGGCTTTGGTGTTGCCTCGTAATGTGCTGTAAAATATACTGCCTTTGTAACTGATGGAGCTTGCCCGTCTTTATCTTTTGCAACCAAAGATAAATGCATAGTGCCACTTGCTGGTTCGTGCAGCTCTACTGGAAAATCTATAGTTCTGTAAGAATTAACTATTACAGTACTACCATCTTGCTTGCTGATCGTTAGCGGACTTGTTTTGTGTGTTTGCTCTTTTAAAGTAGCAATTTCAGCTCCTGCATCATTTCTAACTATTTGTGATCTGATGTTTAGCTCGCCCTCCTGACTCCAATCCATCGGCTTAAAGCCTCCAGGATAATTAGAGCTACTAAATCTTGTGTGAATATTCTTGTAGCCTACTAGCTCTATTTCCTCCATTGCAGCTTTTACTTTCTCGTTTTCAAGTACACTATTCACAAGTAGTCTATGCTCACCATTTAGATCACTTAAAAACTTCCTAAATCTCTCATCATCTAAAGTATGCTCCTCTAACTCAGGATGCATTGTACTGAAAAATAACCGTAATTGTTCTCTCTGCTTCTGCAGTATCTCTTTGCGTATGCTTTCCGTAATTGGATCTACTCCTTCAGAATCTAAACTGATTCCTACTCCACTCGCACCACATGATATGCTATCTTGCGCAATACTTTCTTGTTGCGTATTAGACTGCTGTTCTTTCACATCATATTTGATTTTAAAACTTTCAAATTGCTCAGCTGCACTTTTTTCGTCAATATTATGATTGTTTTGCATTTCTTTTATCCTAATTCATTATAAATATTATTGATGCTGGTAAAGCTACAGTAAGGTTTAGTGGTCTCCTAAAATATCTACTACCTGCTTCAGTTGATCAAACTGAACCTCACAAACTGGTAACGCCGATACTCTCATCATAAATTCTTGCATGACGTATGCTTTCTTGTGCATCACGTCTTCGATATCCTGCCTTAAACCATCATCACCCGCATAGCGTGATATATATCCTGATATCGATAATTTCTTCATACGTTCTATTAAATTCGCACTACTGATATTGCAGTCATTAACTACTACCCCTTTCTGTTGCTCAATTAGATTGGATACTTTCTTAAAATCATAGCCTTGGCTTTGAAATTCCTTAAACTCCTCAACAGTATTCTTAATAACTAAGAAATCTTTAATTGCTTTGCGTATTATCTTTTCTGCAAATCTTGCATCTGCTCCTTTTTTAATCCCTAACCAATCTATAGGGTGAACTTCTTCTCTTAAACCACATATACTGTATTTTGCTTTAGCCTCAACATAATCCGGTAAAACTCTTATAAATACAAACTCATCTCTTGCATCCTCTATATATCCTTCTTCCTCACTCGCCCTTAGGTACTTAGGCTCTGCTGCCATACTGCTCTCTGTTAAATCCTTAATACTATTGATACTATTTAATATTTGTCTTACCGCTCTTATTATTTTAAACATTTCTTTTCTCCTTTTGGTTGGTTGGTTGGTTTGAAGCATATGAGTGGGGCTATGCTAGCCCCCTCATACTCCCCCGCTATATCTGTAAATAAAAAACTCAAAAACTCTCTTTTCATCAATTAATACTGAAGGCTACTCTTGCTCTATATTTCTTGCCAAATTTACAAATAAGGATATTTCTATTATGTTTTGCAATACCATAATAGGGACGCAATTTAACCGCTTTTTCTAAAGCAATTCTTGACTCCTCTAATCTTCCAACTGTGTTGCTTTTCTTGTGTTATTAACTCATTTTTTGTTTTGCAGGAAATGTCAATACTTGTCCATTTTTCTCATCTTCTGATCCTTCAGAGCACTCAGATAACTGAGATTTTAAATCTACGATGATTTCATGCATTGCACTATACTTGCCAAGTCCATGCAAAGCTTCTGCCTTTAATGCCAATACCTCCATATTAGAAGAATCTTTTGCCAAGAATTCATTGCAACATTCTAAAGCATCTTCAAAATATCCTATTTTGTTTAACAAATTTGACTTATGACGTAGCAGGTTTTGGCGTTGAAACTCTAGCTCATGTGATAAAGCATCATTAATTGATCGTATCGCCGCCTGATACTCACCACATACTTCTAACTGAATAGCACGCATTAAGAAGTAACATATTTCTACCTCTGCTGCTTTTGCTCCTCCTATTCCTCCAAATCTCTGTGCTCTCCTAAAATAACTATCTGCTGCTTTTAACTCCCCCTCTTCTATTTTTCTGACTGCTCTAGACATCAAAATCCAGCCATCATTCATATCTTTTTGCAGTCCTTCATTCTCAGCCGCAATTATTGCTCCTCTTTGCTCTAATGCAATCAAACATGAAATCTTAATATGTGATGCTATACTCAGAATATTGGTGTCTAATTGAATTGCCTTATCACAATATTTTATAGATTTGTCATACTCGTCTTTGCCATATGCACATTTAGCAAGTAATACATTCTGAAGGCTTTTAGACTCCTCCCATACCTCACCTAATCTCTGGTCCTTTAATATTGCTTCTGCCTCATCCCACTTTTTTTGCTCTATGTAGATCTCTACTTTTGAGAGCATTATTGTTTGTGTTTTGTAAATATTGACATTTTCAAATAATAGAGCTTGATCATACATTGCCAACGCTTCATCATATCGCCTCAAATCCTGCAATATCTTGCCCTTTTTCTGATATTCTACCAAAGAAGAGGTAGGGTATAATGCTATGGCTTTGTCAAAGGCAATAATTGCCTCTTCAGCTCTTCCACGCAAGGCTAAAGCCTGCCCTGCACGATAGTATTTTTTTGCCGCTTGATGTTTCTCAAATTCATTTTTCTCTTTCATGATATTCCTAATCTTTCTGTTGTTTTAATTAATAACTACTGCAGATGTACGATAATTCCCCATGCACCGCACATAACCTCAAATAACTAGCTGCAGGAATGAAATACTCTCGCGTTTCTTTTATTGTTTTGTTAATTTTTGGCTGCGGCTTATAGTAGATAGTTCGTAGATTATCCAAACGATCAAATAGCTTAATCATTAATATTTCATCTCTGCCACTAATGCATAGATTTGCGACCATCACACCACTGCTTATTTTTTCACCATCCTTATTAATCCTCGTTAAATATTCCACATTATCTGCTATATTGCTGCCAAATATTGCTGCTATTGCCTCATAAGTGAGGTCCGTATCTTCTAATGTATCATGTAGTATCGCTGTCACTAGAATATCTGTTCTAAACAAATAGTCCGATACCAAATACGCTACCTCCAAAGGATGACTATAAAATGGCTCCCCTGAATGCCTAAACTGTCCTTCATGATATTTTTTGGTACAAGAAATAGCCTTTTTAATCTGCTTAATATCCACCAAAGTTTTTCCTTGGCTTTCTGCTCTTCTATTAAATCTAACCAGCTTATCCATAAGACGATTGGTATAGATACAATTACCTTGTGTCATGTTTCACCTCCCCTATAGATTCACCTTTAGTTTTAATACTCCTTGATGGCTTTTAAACCTTCTTTGCTTCTGCAAATCGTATAAAAGCTCTAAGCTAATGTTTTTATGACTTGCAATTAAACCACCACCAATATTTGTACTTAGCTTCTCATGATTAGCACTGCCACTTACTACAGTATCCTCACCCCCTATATCTTTTATACTGAGCAACCGTACGCTCTTTCCTCCTGTACTTGCAATTCTCTTCTCAAACGAAATATGTACTATTGGTATTAATGTAAAATCACTACTGTGATTAATAGGCGTAAATAATACTCTTGCCCCTACCTCTCCACTTAAAGTGCTACTCTTGCTTCTTTTATGATGTACAATATATGAATTTAGGATTTGGTTATTTGATGAACTGCTACGTCCATATTCATACCTAAAACCTATGCTTGGTATTAATGTGATGTTGTTTTGAAATGTTATTTTTTGATTTAAATGCGACTCAAAACTGAACTGTTTTGATTTTGGCTTGATAATATTTTTCTGCTTAGCATCTTTACCACTCAAAGCAACTGAAGCCAGTGTTTGAAGATTAGTATTTGCAGCAAGAGTAGCACCACTATATACACTGAATATATTTGTATTGGTTCTGCTGACGTTCTGATTAGTATCAAGCATAGATGGGTACTTAAATTTGCTAGACAATCTACTATAACTAACTCCAAACATTAGATTGCTACTTAAATTAATCTCTCCTCCAATAGTACCACCATGTATTTTGCTACTATGTCCTATAATATTGCTTGTATCTTTTTGCTTAGAACCACCAAATACACCACTACTCCATACGCTATAGCTTGGAGCTTGTGATTCCTCTTCATCACCTGCAGATACAGCAACGAGATTTCCTATATCTCTTGTCAGTAATCTATGTCTAATTTGTTTGCTAACTAGCTTGCTGCCAAAACGTAAATCTGCTCTGGAGCTTAGGGCAATACTTGCTCTTCTTGCTAGCTCTGCTTGATGCCCAGTAGTACTATTATGCGTCTCTTCTTGCTCCCCTGTATCAGTAATTAAGTCCTTACCTAATATATCCTCTACTGATTCTACTGATTCCTCTTCCTTTAATTTCTGTGACTGTAATTCTTGCTCTACCTCCGCTAATTCATCTTGGACAGTTTCTGATACAATAGAATTAGATTGTGGTACTATTCTAGATACCACATAATTTGTATCTGAACTATTCTTGCTACCTCTATCACTACTATCTTCTAACGATTCATCATCAAACAATCTATCCTCTAATAAGCTCGCATCTTCTGTGCTTGTAAACTGATCCTTAGTCTCAACGATTTTACTACCTTCTAATGATCTTTTGCTTCTTGCATGATCATTTGAGTCTAAATTATTTATTGCACTAGCAGTTACATTACCATTGAGTATTAACTGCTCTTTAAGATTGCTAATTTCTTGTCTCAAATCAGCAACCATATTGTTGTGAAGTACTGGATCTATCCCATTCACTACACCTTCTCTATATTCGCCTCTTTCTTTTGCTTTTTGCTCTATCCTTTCTTTTACTGCCTCAGCTTCAGCTTGGCGTCTTTCTCTTGCCATCTCCTCATTCTTCTTAGCTGCTTCTTCCCATTTCTTCTTGTTCTGCTCACGAATAGTTGCCGCTTTTGCTAAATTCTCTGCTTTCTTTTGAGCTTGTTCCTCAGCAGTTAATATAGGTGCTTGCTTTACCACTTTCTTTGGCTTAGCATTACTACTTTCCTCCCCAGAAACTCCTTTTCTTCTTCTCTCAAGCGTATTATGTAGCTGACTCATCAAATCTTGGTCGCTGCTAGAAACAACTACTGGTTTTGGCTCTTGCTTTACTTTCTTTAACTTGAAATTGCCTTTTGCTATCTGCTTCATTGCTGCTATAAAACCTGAATTCTGCTTAGTTTTAGGAGCAGCATCACTCACCAAATCAGGTTGACTTAGTACCATAGGCGGTGCTGGAGGGACTGGCACCACATCAGGTAATATTACAGGTGGTACTATGTCCGGTAATGGCGGCATGGGTGGTGGAGGTGGTGTCACGGGCGGATTTGATGGTATTAAATCAGGCAATGGAAAGTCTGCTACTACATCAGGTAAATTGTTACTTAAATAAGTAACTGTAAATGTAGCCTCTTGCTTCCTAGAGGCATTTGCTTTGCTTTTCGGTCTCTTGTCTCCCGCAAAGACCTCCCCTGTAACCATTGATAAAAATATCAATGATACTGCAGCTACTTGCTTGAGACGTGTTCTTAATGATTCGTGTTTGGCAAAATTAGTAAAATGAACAGTAGTATTGTTTTGTGCAAATACTACTACTTCATTACGGATATTATAAATGTATGAAATGGTCATAACGCTTAACCTCATGTAATGATTTATGATTTTTATACATTAGTAAGTACTGTACCGACCAAAGTTTAGTACTTACTAGTATGAATTATATTTATGGTATCCTGAGCATTTGTCTATATTTTTTAGTTTATATGGTAATTTCTCTTATGTCAAATATTTTTCATAAATATGAAGTAATAATTATTTTTTAATACTTATTACTTATGTTATTATTTTTGTTTATTTATGAAGTAATAAATATTATTGATAAAACACCACTTTTATTTTATCATGTATTATTAAATAAATTTCGGTATCACTATGATTATCATTATCGGCAGTAATAAAGGAGGTACTGGAAAAACTACTACTTCTACTAATCTAGCTATTGCACTAACTTACCAACAAAAAGAAGTCTGTTTAGTGGATGCAGATTTTCAAAGATCTGCTGCAAGATGGCATCAAGATCGTCAAGAAACAAAACTCTCACCTTATATAACTTTAGTAGAAAAGTATGATAATATCTCTAGTACTCTTGAAGAATTAGATAAAAAATTCCACTATGTTATAGTGGACGTAGCAGGTAGAAACAGTAGAGAGATGATTACTGGTATGAGTGTTGCTAATGTACTAATATCACCACATCAAGCTAGTCAACTAGATCTTGATACAATAGTAGAATTACAAGAACAAATTACTAGGATACTAGATATTAATCCAAAATTAAAAACCTATATATTGCATACTATGGCTAGTACTAATCCTACAGTTAAAACAAATGAAAGACAGGAATTCCAAGATTATCTTGCTGAATTTCCGAAATTAAAACTTCTAAATACTTGTTGTTATTATAGAAAAATTTATAGAGATGTAATGCCGATTGGAAAATCAGTAATAGAGTCTACTAATACATTAGCAAAACAGGAAATGCTTGATTTAATAAACGAGGTTTTTTAAAAATGGTTTTAAAAAAGCGTAGTATAGTAGATACTCAAAAAGCTATAGAAAATTTAGCTAATGAATTAGCAGACAAACCTTATGGTACAAAACAAGAAAAAGATTATATTGTAAGAACTACTATTTCTTTACCTGCGTCTGTTTTATTTAAATTAGAGGATATCGCTAGAAATAATAAGAGAGCAAAAAGTAAATTAAAATCAGTCAGTGCGATTTTACGAGATTGTATTAAAAATACTTTAAATATATAAAGGACCAATTTTATATGCACACAATAATTGTTCCATTACAATTAAAAGCAGCACGCAATGTATTAAACCTTGGTGTACGCGATATAGCGAAAGTGCTAAAAGTAAGCAAGGCTACTATTAATAAGGCAGAATTAGGAAATACTAGAGATTTTTTTCATAAATATGGTGCTGCACTTACTAATTTTTTTTCACTAAATAATATAATTTTTCCTAATACATTTAATATAACATACGATAATTCAAAAAGAGAGATAGAAAATAATAAATTAAATAATAGTATAACTAGATTTCAATTTAAAGCAGCACGACACATATTAAGCTTAACTCAACAAGATTTAGCAGCAATTATCAAGGTTAATAGAAGTATTATAAGTAAAGCAGAACAAGTAGCCAATACAGAATATATAAAATTGTATGATCAAAAAATATTAGATTGTATTATAGAATACTATTGTAACCAAAATATTGAGTTTCCTGATCAAATGTCTATTTTTTTTAAAAAAATAGTAGACAATTGATGTAATTATTATATATTTAATATTATTATGAAAAAAATATTAAGTAATAATTATTACTTAATACTTATGTATTCTGCCCGCCAAAACTCTAAAAGCCTTATAGTAAATAGGGTTTTACGGCAAAAATGCATAGTACAATCTATAAGATAATAAAAGGTTTTATATCAATAAGCTTATGGAAATACGAAAAAATGGCAATGAGAAAATTTGGGGGAAAAGTGCCTAAAGGGATATTTTCTTGAGTTTTGGCGGACGGACTATGTAGTTTAATAAGACATTAACGACATCCTAGAAGAAAAAAGACACAACGGAATAATAAAGAAAATCCAAGATGATATTAGTAAGTACTAAACTTTGGCCGGTACAGTACTTACTAATGTATAAAAATCAAAACCTACATCATGAGGCTTAGCACTATGAATATAACACATATTCTGTATCAAATCAAGTCCCTGTTATCTTTTGGGCATATAAATCCCTTAACAAATCGACGATTCAAGCACAATTCCAACAATTTAGCATCTATTACATTTAAGTTACTTTCTTATCTGCATTGTCTTTTGTTTATTTGTCATTTCATTTGCTTATCAAATTCTGTGAAATTTCAAACATCAGGAGGATATTAACATGAGCCTTTCTGACATCAATACCAAATTAGATCAAATAGAGAGCGATCTTAATGTTTTTCGTGAAGTGTTTTTATCTGATACGACGGATTTAGCTAGTCAATATAGACGTGTACGAAGTGATCTGAGGTTAATGGCTATCAGACAAATACAACTCGAAAAAAATCTAATGCTGCTTTTAACACATTTTGGAATCACTTCTACTACTTGTGATGCAGAACAAGAATTAAAGGAATTTTTTAAAAATTATAACAAGTTATCAAATGCAACACATCATGATTACTAAATTACAATTACCTATTTTACCAACTAATCCTGAAACTTCAAATGGTATTAGGCAACAACAATATAATAAGGAACTTATTCTACATGATAATAGAAGTTATATTCCTATCACTACTTGTTTATTTGAAGATATTTTAAATGAATACTCTAGTCAGTTATCACCAAGAGACATAATATTTTTTGTTCAGCTACTTAATTTGTACAGTGCAGCTTTAAATAAGAAGCAAAAGACTATAATTTATGCTTCAGAAAAACTCGCTAAGCTTCTTGGTTATAAAGCTAAAGACAAAAACAATATGCGTAGTATTGTATTAAGAATAGTTAAAAAACTTGAACAGTTAGGTTTGTTAAATGTTACTAGACATAAAGACAAAAAAGGTTCAGATAAAGTTAATGAGATAGTACCAATACTTTCTGACTCTTTATATGACAAAATCAAATATGAACCATCTAATTTTAATGTAGATAGCACACGACTTAAAGGTGAATCTAACATTCAGTATATTTTACGTACTAAGTTATTTGTTCCTATTGAGCTTGAATTCATTAAAAGCTTATTTGATGATGCTCGGATGCCAGCTAAACACAAGCTGTTTTACCTAAACTGTATTATTACTGCTTATCAGAATTATCAAACTACCAGTAAATTATCTTTTTCTTCTACTTCACAAGAATTAATAAGTAAAAATAATATAAGTAGAGCTACTCTGTTTAACATATTGCACTTCATTAAAAACCAATATCCTGATTACTTCATAGAAGTAACCCATAGTTATAATAAGTCAGATGATATCGATAGTAATAAATATGATAAATCTATTTTTATCATATCTATTAATCCCATTGTTATTCCTCAATCTTTCCTCAACAAGAACAATTTAGCAGTACAAAAAGAAATAGATCAAACAAAGAAAGTAGAAGAAAAAGTAGAATATGTAGGTATTGATAATGCAGCTTTAGTGGCAGATAATGAAACTGTAAAACCTGATACTTATAAGGGTTTCAAGACGGGAGTCCAAATTTGGAAGCCTGGTAGTTTAAATTTGGAAGCCCATAATAATAAAGATATAATAATAAAAGAAAGTAATAAAAATATAGATGAAAAGCTGAATGAAGAAAATGAAGCACTGGATAAACTAGATAAAAGTTATCAGATCAATCCGCCAACATTTCTTCAGATTTCAAATTCAGAGCATTTGGAAAGTGAGCTTTGCTCACTTTCATCTAAATCTTTAAAAAATTCTATTAAGGATTTTATGGATTCTTTACCACCTTGGTCTCATACCAATTCTGAAAATTCTTCTAGCATAATCGAAGATGTTCCAAGCCACATCAATGCAAATCTATCAAAAAAAAATAAAATAAACATCGAAAATAGTACTATCATTTCAACGAAAACAGCATCTCAGCCTAAAGCAAGAAATGACAGGAAACATAAAGACTTCAGATATTTCTACCCAATATCAAGCGAAGATTCAAAGAAGCTGAACTTCTGTGCAGGTAGAGAATTTGATACTAACTTTACAAATCAGTTACTGTTAAAGCTCTATATCAAATATCCTGAGAAGAGATTTAAGAACAGATTTACGTTCTTGAGCTATATGGTACAAATCCTTCAGAACGAGAAACATCAAGCACCACAAGTAAATAATCCAAGCTTTAGGTTTAGCTGTAATATAGGAAAAGAAGAGAAGAACCTGCTTGAATATGAGAGATACCTAAACCAAATAGAAGATTCACTTGATACTAGCAAAGAGATGTGCATTAAGAAGAAGATAGCAGGGCGGTTTAGTACTGAAACAGCATACAAGATACTGACGAAAGTAGAATTCAAAACAAGTCATGATAATAGCTTTATAACTGCGTTAATTCCAAGCTATCTAGATTTAAGTGAGAGACAAACAGAAATCTTAAGCCAGCAGTTAGAAGCAGTATATGGCATTAATGGGTATTATGTGCAGGAGTTAGAGCAAGAAAAGCTGCCCCCTAACACAACAACACTAGATACCGGATCACATGATAGCGCTGTTGATATTCCAGTTGATACTTCCGTTGTGAATACAACCAAAGAAAATCCAATATGGAATCAAATCAGGAAAGGACTGATTGAAGAGCTAGGAGAGCATATTGATAGAGTGTGGTTTTCTAAAGCTGCAGTCAAAGAGTGCAATGATACAAAAACACTAACAATGCCAACAAGGTTCATGGCTGATTGGATCAGAAATAATTATTCGCATGTGATAAGGAGATTGGCTTTAGGATGTGGGGTTAAGAGGGTAGAGTATGGCTATGAGTAAAATTTTAGAGAAAGCAAGTACTCTGTTTGATGATGCAAGAAATATAGAGGTAATTGAGCAAAATGTAGCATGTATTACCACTCAGTACTTAAACCACCACAATGATTACGTACAAATCTATTTAATTGCTGAAGGGCAAGAATACACTTTAACAGATGATGGTTGAATACTTGATGATATTGACCACTTAGTAACCGATAATGAAAACCAAAAATCAATAGGAAGAATTCTAGTCGCGTTAGCTATATCTGTAAAGACAGATTTAGCAAATTTTACTGAAGCTAGAGAGCAATTCATGCGAGTAGTTAATGAAATGATGAATTGTTTTAGTGAAAGCAATGTTCATCACTAAAGGTACGAAAAACACCATTGTGATAATTTTCGTACATCGGAGCAAAGCGATAATGTTTGTCGTACAAAATAAGTATATTGTTGAGAAGTAAAAAAGTACAAAGAGGCAGTAGTACGGAAAACACATGTTTTCCGTACTATAATATTTTCTTTGGTGATTAGAATAGCTTTTGACCAGACAAAAGATTTAAGATAGAGTAAGATCTAATCCACTAACTTCTCAAATTTTCAAAAAATGAAATCACAACACCAAAACTTTCAAGACCATAGATCCCGAAACTATAACACTCAAGAAGCTACCGTAAATATTAAATCAGTAATGACTGTAACAGAAGAGACGTTAAATCAAGATAATAGAATTTGCTACAAAAAAAGAAGGGAAGAATTAAATAGAAGAGTTAAGAGAGTATTAGAGCAAAAGAAGCAAATAGCAAGTACAAGAAATTTTAAAACGAAGAAATAAGTAAAATGAATTTTAATATGTCCAAAAACGAAGGTTTTTGAACATGTCTAACTCACACGTCCTTAAATTAGATTAATGCACTTTCGGACAGTTATATTATTTAGGACAGCCTTTTTGATACATTACGAAATACTCAGGAATGAAGATATAGATGGAAAGTAGAAAATTCTACTTTCCAAAAAGAATAATTAGGATTTAGCTTTAAGAAGCTGATTGAGCTCAGCAATAGAGAGTCCTGTAACTTTAGAGATAAAAGAAATATCATATCCACAAACTCATCTAAATTCAATCTTAATATGTCAGATCAAATCTGAAGGTTTACAGTTTAAAAATTATGTATATGACAATGTACCATTTATAGCATCTATTCAAAACTTTTGGGTAAATGGAGGAATACATTATACTGAGCAGCAATTAGAAGAGCAACACTTAGTAAAGAAAATCACAAAAAAGATTTTTAAACTATGCCATATTGCTGGCAAGGAGGCACAAGCCTTAAGTAGCAATGATATATATAATCATTTTAAGGAGATAGGAGCTTATAAAGATAATATTTTATCAAAAGAGATAGATTTATTTCAAAATCATTTGTTGCATAGCAATGATGATATTTGGGATGTAAGTTACTTGAGTGATGATGATACGTCTAATTTAATAGGTGAGGATAATGAGTAATTTTGCATGGCTCTGTCCACACTTATTTGGACAGAGCCGTAAGAACTAACCATTGTTATGATAGATTTAAGCGAATATTATTTGTGCCAGATCAAAATATTATAACCTCAGTTCGACGTAAGAAAGAGTATTGTAAAGTAAGAAGGGAGGGATTATAAGTAATATATATATTAATAAGGCTTTAGAGCTATACCATCAATACTATCTTGTAAACAAGAATTATCCTTATCAAATACATACCATCACGCAAGCACTACAACTT
>CAZJDC010000002.1:0-17985 GCA_964544715.1 uncultured Rickettsia sp.
GTCAGCTATAGATGACTCTTTAAAAATAAAGATGGTAGTAGTGACCCTTGTACTATGTATACTTTAAATCAAGGTGATTCTAAAAAAATTAGCGATTTAAGTAAGGATAATAATCCCGATCTTGGTGCGAATCCTATATTAAAAAATATAGTCTTAACAGTTCAAACATGGCAAAATGATATATGTTTGCTTATGCCAACGTCAAGAGGACCAATGCCGGTTGCATGTAAATCATTAAGTAATAATACTCCTGCTCCTCCTCCTATTGATCCTAGCTGTAGTAATATAGGGCAAAGTTGTTATACTGGAGCAAATTATAGTCAATCATTAATTAACTTTTCCGGTCTTGCTGTCCAGTGTTTAAAAGAAACTATTGACAAAATATTTTTTGTAGGAAATAGCTGTGGTTCACAAAGTCAAAGTGCTGAAATAACTAATCTTACTGCTTTTCCTACTTTTCAAGGATATTTAAAAAATGCTGTTGGTGCTGCCCTAATTTTATATGTGATGTTTTTTGCATTTAATATGGTACTGAATAAAGAATATGGCAATCCAGATAAAATAGCTTTTTTTGTAATAAAATTTTTATTTGTTACTTATTTTGCTATAGGGCTTGGTCCTCTAAATTTTAGTAACGGTCATCCAACTCAAGAGAACGGTATGTTAAAGTACGGACTACCTCTTTTAACCGGAATAGCACCGGAATTTGCACAAATTATTTTTAATGCTGCTGGTTCAAAAGGATTATGTATATTTGATACTTCAAAATACCAAAATGGTTATAAATTTTATGCTTTATGGGATTCTATAGATTGTCGCATAGGTTATTATCTTGGCTTAGATTTACTTTATAATATAGATAAAAATAATATATTGAGCAGTTTTGCACGTGGTGATGGTGGTAATAGTAGTGGTAGTATACCTATCCCAAATCTTGGAGATCCTGATAAAAATAGCCCAAATGCTTTAACTTCAGTAGGATCTTTAAGGTTCTTTACTGTTATGTTTGGTTTCTTTATGGCAGGAAACGTCATTATTCTTATAAGTGGTTTAGTATTTGCAGTAATATTCCTTTCTATACTTTTATATTTTATCACACATTATTTAGTTTGTATGATTACTATTTATGTGATGACATATGTTTCACCAATATTTATCCCTATGGTCTTATTTAATCGTACAAAAGGTTATTTTGATGGATGGCTAAAAGTATCTTTGTCATGTGCATTACAACCCGCTGTAGTAGCAGGATTTATAGCATTATTAATTACCATGTATGATTCGGCAATATTTAAAAATTGTGAATTCTTAAGGCATGATTACGAAAAAAATAATGTAAAATTTAGTACTTTTGAGCTGAGATTGCCAGCTAGTGGTGCAGAGGTGTGTCAAGAAAGCTTTGGATATAAAATGCTAAATTATTATGCTGGTAAAGGTTGGGAAGAACATCTAGTCATACTTTTCCCTATAAAATCAATTGCTAAAGATGTTGTGTCTATTCTTGCAGAGTTGTTGTGCGTTTTGGTATTTTCAGTGATTTTTTATTATTTCTCTAAGTCGATAAGTAAATTTGCTGCTGATTTAACTAATGGTCCAAAAATGGATGCGGTAACGGCAAGCTCAACTAAAATTGTTGATTTAGTAAAGCAAGGAGCAGCTTTTATTAAGGATGCCACACAAGCAACCCAAGGTACACCTCCAAGCGGTGGTGATATGCCGGGCGATGGAGGAACTAAACGTTCAGACGGGCAAAAAAGTGATGATTCATTTATCTCAAGTGGAGGAAATATCAGCGGCGATTCACTATCATCGAGTGGAGGTAAATAAGGTAATATGCAAAGTAACTTAATAAAAGTTTTAGGTGTGCTTGCTATAATAGCAACCCTTGTTTGCTTCATTTTTGCAGCACTCGGAATGGTAGGAGCAGTAAGCGTTGGTAAAGGTTGTTATATGAGGTATGCTCCGGGCGGTAAAGGAGGTGCAGATTCTATAACTAGTACAATTACTCTTAATGCTAATGCTAATTATGTTAATAATACTACAATGTTACCGGATGGCAATATGCAGATTGCTCCTGATCCTAAACATTATGGTGAGTGGTTAAATACTGAAATAGAAGTAACAGATAAGCAAACAGTATCATTGCAAGTAACTGGTCAGATTAGTTTATGTCTTGCTTATGTGCCAAAAGATAATTTGCAATTTACTGAAAGTACAAGACCAGGCAAGTCTAATTTAGACGATAATGGTAAGATGATCCCTATTCCTCGTGTTACAGACGTTAATAAACCGCCGCTTTCTCTAATAATGGACGCAAGAAATAATGAGTGGCGTAATATTACTGAAATGTATGCTAATGATAGAATATTAGTATCAGTGTCGCCTAATTATTCTCCTGGTGCAGGTGGAACAGCAGGGGCTATGGATGCTTTTAAAGACACTAACGTTACGGATGATTGCTCACAAGGTCAAACTACCTATAGCCCAATTTGTGGAAGATACTCTATTTACTCAGGACAATATGTCAATGCCTGTGAATTAAAGCAAAATTATTGGCAATCTAATAAACGTAGAGAAAAATGTTCAGATTGGTGTATTTTGGGTTGTATTCATCCCGAGGATGTATACAGTATAGTATGTTCGCTTGCTGGTCCTTGTTGTACTGCATGGATATGTGATTCTTTATCAGCTTGGATAAATAATTATGGAACAATGCCAGAACCTTATAAAGATGATGGCACTTTTACTTTTAATTGGGCAAGTAATTCGGGTAGTATATTTATTGATTATGCTAATCTTCAATGTTCTAATAATGCTAATATTCCACCAAACAACAAATGTCCTGATATTGTAGATGATCGTAGTCCTAAAGACAAAGATTATATAGGGGGATCTGGGTGTACTTCAGGTGTGTGTAATGGAGGGGAATTTCAGACACAACGGAGATTTTGGTACACCTCAGATGGTAATAGCGGTAAAGGACCAACAGGCTTAATATGGCAAGTAAGTGACACAAGTAACGTAGATTCAATCCTACCTCCTAACCCGCAATTTGCTCAATTTGTAACAGCTTCAGATCAGCCTACCGAATATGGTAATAAATATAAAGTAATATATAATATACCATTTAATAGTAATATTGAGAAAGGCTATTTACAATATAGGCTCTGGTGCCCAACTGCTCAGGATGCCAGTAAAAATACTGGTGGTTATGTTATGAACATCAAACAAACTAAATGCTATAGAGAAAATGGCAATAGTATAACTGATGTTTTTACTAATCGTGGTCAGGTACAATATTTAGTAGTACCAAGTGCAGAAAATCCAAATACCAGCGATAATAGCTATTCGCCTGAAGCTGTTATAGTAGATAGTGATGGTAAAGCTAATTTTAATGCAGCTGGTGAAGGGTATTTATGGATGAGAGTCCTAAACGATCCGAACGATTATAAAGATAGTGAAGGTAGTTATAAAGTATATTTTTCAACTTCTCAGCAAGTAGGAAGCTTTACTATTAAAGTAATGAATCCTCTACTTCAGTTATTTAAAAGTAAAGTTCAAGGAGCTGCTGAATCTATTTTCCGGAATATACTATGTTATGGAGGAAATGGAGATACTTTCTCTTGTACAAACTTTTTTCATTATATTAAAGCACTTCTAATTCTATATGTTATGGTTTATGGAGCAATGTTTTTATTAGGCTTTGCAAAAATAAACCAGAAAGATTTAGTAATTAGAATAGTAAAAATAGGTATTGTTAGTGGACTCATGAATGGCAATACGTTTGAGTTTTTTAATAATTATCTATTTAATGCTATTACTAATTTTTCCGATGAGATTATTTCTAACATGAGTGGGTATAGCTTATTTACTTCCACTAATACTGTTTCAAATCCTTTCATGTTTTTAGATGCAGTAATGAGTAAAATATTGTTTAGTCAAACATTTATGGCACAATTACTTGCATTATTATCTTTAGGTCTTAGCGGTGTTATATATTTTATAATTACTGTTATTGCAGTAATGATTGTGATCATAACGGCATTTAGAGCAGCTGCCATTTATATTATGGCATTTATGGCAACTTGTATACTAATTGGTCTAGCGCCTATATTTATTAGCTTCTTATTATTTGATTTTACTAGGTATTTATTTGATAATTGGGTTAGATTCACAATTAGATATATGATTGAGCCGATAATTTTAATGGCAGGTATTATCGTGCTGACTCAATTATTTACAATATATTTAGATTTTGTATTAGGTTATAGCGTTTGCTGGAAATGTGCATTACCTATAAAAATTCCATTTATTGGTACTACTTTACCGGTAGCATTACTTAATGTACCAATCTTTTGTATAAACTGGTTTGCGCCTTGGGGCATGGATTATATGTCCGGTATGATGGGTGTGAATATGCAAAATATAGTTGCATTAGTTATTATTGCTTATGGTATGTATGGTTATGTCGATTTTTCTGATAATATGGTGGCAAAACTGACAAGTGCTGCTGGTCCTTCAGCTACTAGTATGGGAGGTGCAATGTCAGGTGCCGCAGAACAAGGAGCGTTGAGACAAGTAGGTATGGATAAAAAGACCAGAGAAGGTATTACCGGTAAAGCTAAAGAAAGATTAAAGCAACGTAATAACACTTTAAGTCAAGCTGAAAAAGCTAGAAAAAATGTACTAAAAGAAGAGCCGCATAAAGCGGAAATACTGAAATAAACAATTATGAAAATTATTAAAAGTTTAGTTTTATTAGTTTTGTGTATGACATCGCCTGCCAAAGGTGATGATTTTGCTTGGATGTCAAGTGGACTTAGCGGTCTTAAAAGTATATTTGGTTGTTTAGAAGTACCTACGTTAACAAGTTTCCAAGAGGGTAAAATAGGCATTAGTTTATCGACTGCTGGAAATTGGCAATCAACCGGTAATGTAGTTGACAAAGGTAAGCTGCTTAAGATTAAGTTTTCGACTGCAGGTCTTACTCCCAAGCCTCGAAAATATTTAGTATTATATAGAATTGATCCAAGATTTAGCGTTCCTCAAGTCTTTATTAAAACTTATAATTACGCAACTTCACAATTTGTGGTTACGGGATTTCCCGGTTTTAGTACAGCACATCATGGCACTATACCTCCTGATAAAAATCTTGATGCATTATCATTTAATAAAATTAATAATTATATAAAGTATTTTAATTATACTAATGGTAATCCGAAAATTCAAGTTAATATCGGTGATATAGTAAATATTAGTCTAGCTGATAAAGATGATTTTTTTAATCCCAGTACGCCTAAAACTCCAAGTACCTTAGATTATATACTGGCTAAAGAACTTGATAGTTCTGTATTTGCTGCTTCTGCTCTTTATACTGAAAGCAACCTTGGTGATTTTGAGAATAGGATAGTTTACTCAAGTGCAGAGCAAGTTTGTGATATTATAGATCCCAAAAGAACGACCATATGTACTGGCACTGGTTCGGCTACAAAATATACTAATGTTAGTAATGGTGCATTAGTTGGTAAGCCGATGGCTGTAAGTACATTACAACATTTTATGGGTATGATTAACTCCTGTCCTGCTAATTCTAATTTAAATACTAGCCCTGCTTGTTATTATGATCAAGGTAGAGGGATGGTTATTAAGGTAGGTGGGAAAGTTATTAAAAGTTATGATCAAAGCTTTGTTAATAATGATAATACGCAGAACAGTTTTACGTATTATCAAGCAACTATTGGTGGTGTTATAGATTTTAGTAGCGATTGGCAGCCTAATGGTATGTTTAATAGTTCATTTTTAATGAGTGATTGGAATAAAAACTTTTCTAATTATAATGATTTTGTAACTTATATAACTAATGGTAATTGGGTAACTAATTTTTTATATTTTGGTCGTTATGCAATGATTGTGGAGATAGGTAACGGCACAAACACTCTTAGTCCTATTGATCAACAAAATATAACTTTAGAGTATTTAATAACAGCTGATGGTACATTACCGGATTCATCTACTCCCGGCACTGTAGTCGATTATGATTTCTCAGGTGATGCACCACAAAGTGGATATTTATGGTTAAGAGTAAAAAGTCCTAATAATAATATACAGGGAACAATTAGTGTAGATTATGCTAATTATACTGGTACAACTTGGTTTTCAAATATAGTGTATAATGGTGCAATTAAACCTATTACAGATCAATTTAGAAAATATAGTGAGGATTTTTATTTTAAATTAGTTGCAAATTCTGTAGTGCAAAATATAGCTAAGACTGCATTAACCCTTTACGTTACTATATTTGGTTTAATGTTTGTTTTGGGAGCTTTAAAATTAACTGCTGTAGAAGTAGTAACTCGTATATTTAAAATAACTATAGTAGCTGTTTTACTTAGACCTGAAAGCTGGGAGTTCTTTAATACAAACTTCTTTAGTGTATTTATTAATGGTATAGATTTCTTTGCAACAAGTGTCGTAGGTGCTACAAGTTCTAAAGCTAATATTTTTGGCTTCATTGATCCTATATTTGATAAATATACTAATGGTAGGATTTGGGGTTTACTGTTTATTCAGCTATTACAAATACATAATGGCTTAGCATTTATTGCTATTATAACCATCTACTCTCTTATTACCTATTTTAGAGCAATACTAGAGGTAATTATAGGGTATGTTATAGCCTTTATAGGCTTGACAGTGATGATTTCATTAGCACCATTATTTATAATATTAATGTTGTTTGAAAAAACAAAAACTATGTTTGATAATTGGATATCAATTTTATTTAGCTATGTAGTACAGCCAACGATATTATTAATATTCTTTTTATTAATAGATCAAATTTTATCAGAACAGCTATTAAAAGTAATTGTCAGAGCTTGCTGGGATACGCTCATACCGATCAAAATAGGGCTTGATTTGTCGAATCTTGGTATTCCATTAAATTTATCTTTCACTTTACCATTTTTACCAGGAATACCTTTTTTTGTTCCACAAGTTCCAGATATTACTAGTTCTAATATTTTAACAAATGACACCAATACATTTTTAGTATTATTCACTACAGCTTTATTATTTTATTCATATTGCCTAATGTCATATGGTTTAGTAAGTTTTGTAACGATAGTTGTTGGGATGTTAACGAAAATAACTCCTGCACGTATAGAGGGTAATTACCGCGCTCCCGCTAACTCTACAGAATCTATTATGCAAGATATAGGTGCGGTGGCAGCCCCGATTAAAAAAGCTGCTCTTGCTCCAGCACGAATTTTTAAAGATAAGGTAATTGATCAGAATTATGTAGCTAGAGAATCGAAAGATAGTGGTGAGCATACAGGCAAGTTTTTTCAAGATCGTAATGATCTGAAACATGAGAAGATAAAAGAAGAGAAAGATTAATGTCATTGCGAGGAGCCGTAGGCGACGTGGCAATCTCATGAAACATTTAAGAATCATAAGATTGTTTAGTCGAAACTTGTAGTTTCTCCTCGCAAGGACGTTGAAATTATAAAAATTAAATAAATGAACAGAAATATTTTTATTACATTATTAATATCGTTATTAGCACTGTCGGGGTGCAGCGGGGATACTTGTATCGATCCGGATGATTTTGGTTTTATAAAATATAATATTTCTTCCAGATACGATCCATCTGAAGTTACTTCAAGACAAGCAGGAGATCAGGTAGCACCGTGGCGGGATAGTGCTTATAGGGTCAACGGTTATCCTTTAACTATTATGGTAAGACCTTGGGATTATATGTCTGGGGACAAGAATACTTCAGGGAAGTTATCAGCATGGTGTCCATGGTATGGGAAGCAGAATAATTTTACTACCTTAGCTGAGTTGTGTGTTAGACTGCGACCATGTCAATTTACTGACAATAATATGTGTCCGACTCCTACGCCAAAGGATGCACCTATTAATAATGCTCCTTGTATACTTACAAACGGAGTAGGGCTTTATTTTTTAATTGCTGATAAAGGTTCTAATCCTAATATGTCGCCAGATTCACAGCGTAGTCCAAAAGGTATAACGCAGCATTTAGGCGAACCAATTACAAGCCAAGGTTATGAATTTTATAGTATTAGCAGTACTGGAAAGTTTTTACAAGCCGGTGGTATAAATTACCAATATGGTTGTACTAGCCTACCTTGCGATCAAGCTTCAAATTATGCTCAATCTTCTTTATATTTTAAAATTTTAGACAAGTTTTATGATGATAATAGCGGGCAGTATAGAATAGTAATAAAATCCGGAGTCAGCGATACAAGACCCGATCCTCTACAATTTTTAACAAATTTAATAAAGAATGAGTTATTTGGTACCAGTGATAAAGATCCTGGCATTATAAGGCAAACTTATCAGCAGATAATTGAAACACCTGGTTATCGATTAAGTGTTTCGGCTCTTTTAACCCTTTATATAATGTTTACTGGATTTTCCTTTTTAATAGGAAACATAAACATGACTCATGTCGAGCTGGTAGTTAGAATACTAAAAGTCAGTGTGGTTTCAATATTATTAAGTACAAGTAAAGCTTGGACATTTTTTCATGATTATTTATTTGTATTTTTTGTTGAAGGAGTAGAGCAAATACTGCAAATAATAAATGAAGCTTCGGCTACAGGTCCTGGTTCTCAAAGTTTACTAGGATTGCTTATTTCTCCTCAAACTTTATCTAAATTATTTTCTTTATTATTCGTAGATCCTCTTGGATTTATTTATATAATACTATATTTAATAGCTTTATATTTTATATTCTTACTTATCTTTAAGGCTACAATTATCTATCTAACAGCTTTAATAACCATTGGTATGATTATAACTATGGGACCGATATTTATCTGTTTCATATTATTTAATATAACCAGATCATTATTTGAAAATTGGTTAAGACAATTAATATCTTATTCATTGCAACCTATAATCTTATTTGTTGGTATTGCTTTTATTTCTATGATTATCAGGAGCGAAGTATATTCAACACTTGGTTTTGCTGTATGTAAGAAAGATTTTCCTGATTTAGGACCTATAAATCAAATTTTTGGTAATTTTACAGAAGATTTAGATTCAAGTATTGGTAATTCAATATTTTATTGGTGGTTCCCAGTACCAATGAAAGGGGGAATTGATAATTTCCATCAAGCAGATATATTAGTACCTGAAGATTATCTCAAGAATGATGGTACTAAGTGTTTAGCATATCAATGTATAGATAAACGTTATATAGAACTGCCATTTTTAGATTTGGTTAAAGATGCAAATAGAATTAGTAACTTTATAAATGGTAAATTCATCCAACTTGATGGCTTGTTGTTAATATTTGTTTCTATTTATTTGATGAGTAAATTTAATGAGACTGCTATATCAACGGCTAGTTTTATTGCTGGTACTTCGGGTAATCTAACATCGATACAGGCAGTTAATCAGCAATCTTACGATTCTATGATGCAGCAAGTTAATAGACCAATAAATTATGCAACAGGAATTATCAGTAAGCCAATAAACCGAATGCAAGAGCAGACGAGTATGTTCTTTGCTGAAAAATATCAAGCTCTGATGATGGGTAGGCTTGATAATAAAGCCATTAGTTCTTCGGCTAACAAAGTAGTTCAAAATGAAGTTAGAAGAAAATACGGTATAGATCATAAAGATGTTAATATGGAAGCCGGAGCAGATTATAAAAACGGCATTTCTAAATTATTAGATAATAAAGCATTTTTACCGAAAGGTGCTGATCTGGATGTAAGAAAACTAGCAACTATGAATTTTGGGCAGCTTCGAGATGAATTTGCTCAAAATAAATATGGTGCAAAAAATTATATCTCTTTAACTAGTGAACAGAAAATAGAGCTTGATAAGTTTATGAACTCTGATTTAGGAAATAAAGGTAAATCAGCAAAAAGCTTACGTGAACTTGCCAGTGATGCAAGCTTTACTAAGGATTATCAAGAAGCTTATAGAAATGCTCATCAGGATATGTCAGGGCGAGGAGTGGGGCTATTTGGTAAAAATATAGGAGCACTTAGAAGTTGGCAAGAAATGGAAAATCGTGTCAACACAAAACGTGAATTAAAAGAACAAACACGTGTAGCTATAGGCGAAAAAATATATGCTGGCTATACAGGATTAAAAAGAGAAGCATTGACTGCAATAGTTGGTAAAAATTTACGTGATAAATATGAGGGTAATCTCACTAGTGCTGAATGGCATGACTTTAACTATAACGATCCACAGCTTAGAACTTATAGCGAAAGTTTAAAAAATAATGAAAGAAAGCGTGAGTATAGTGAGCTTGAAGTACAGATTAATAAAGAAACATTAGGTGCTCAGGCAGATATATTATCACCAGAATATCTTGCAAGACTAGAGCGTTCAGGTAGACAAAGTGACGTTGAATATTATCAGGAATTATCTAAGAGAAAGCTTATTCATCAAATAATTGATAAATTATCAGAAGCTAAAAATGGACAAGATCCTGTGATTATGGGTGATAGGTTTATGCAGGAAAAAGCTACCGATACCCAAATGCGTACTATGATAGATAATGCTCACAAAAAGCATGATGAGCTTATTAATGAAGATTGGTATGGGCGTCGTCAAGAACATTACGATATTATGCATGAAAAAGCTCAGAAAAATATCGATAGTACTTACAAAGAGCTTAAAGATCATTTCAAACGAGATGATATTAAGTTTGAGGAAATGCCAGCTTTAATAGCACAATATGAAAGAGAAAGACCATTAGAATCTTTTGATAGTAAAAAAGTGATCGAACCTTCCCTAGATAAAAGGATTGAAGATGCAGTTAATAACTTTAATATCAATGCTAACAATTATGAATATAGTGCATCGGTGCTTAACAATATAGAAGAAAGAAAGCAAGTTATTACTAATGAAGTAAATGCACAGATTGATCGCATTAATAAATATAGAGAACATGCTAAAATGCCGCAATACCAGAAAACAGTAGAAAATTTAGGAAGAAAACTCAGGAAGTTAGAAGACCATTTGAGAAATATAAAGTAATGTAATTCTCGCATAGGCTTTGCTTTTGAGGGCAATTGCTCTTGTCTCTCGTGTGGTTTTGGTATTGCCCTCCACGGGAATACCATAATCCACGCAGGCAAAACCTCCACAGAATCACACCGAGGTCATTATATTTCTGCTAAACTCCATTTAGCTTTTGGACAGAAATTTAAAGGCGTAAATAAGCCGTTATTATAACGCTCAAGTCCGGCATAAGCAATCATCGCAGCATTGTCGGTACAAAGTTTTGGAGGTGGGTAAATAAGCTGATAGCCATGTATTTTGGTACAATTACTTAACACTTCTTGTAAGTATTTATTAGCAGCAACACCGCCAGCAATAACTATATTTTTATTAGAATTGTTTGTTAGTTGTTCATAAGCCTTAATAGCAGCTAACACTTTGTTGCTTAAAATTTCCCCTACAGTAAACTGAAAACTTGCAGCTACATCATTAATAACTTCTTCATTAATCTTCTGCAAACTCATTATTAAAGTACGTACTGCCGTTTTAAGTCCTGAAAAAGACATATTACAATCACCACTATTAATAATCGGCTTTGGTAATTTATATTTGTGAAGATCGCCAAGCTTTGCCATTTTTTCAATTTTAGGACCACCAGGGAAAGGTAAATCAAGCATTTTAGCTACTTTGTCGAAAGCCTCACCTACTGCATCATCGATGGTACTACCAAGAATCTTATATTTACTAAGCCCAAGCACAGCCACAAATTGACAATGCCCGCCGGAAGCTAATAAAAGCAAATACGGATATGGGATGTTATCGGTTAATCTTGCGGTTAATGCATGTCCTTCTAAATGATTAACTGCGATAAATGGTTTATTGTAGACTGCAGAAAGTGATTTTGCAAACATTGAGCCAACTATAACGCCGCCAATTAAGCCAGGTCCTGAAGTTGCAGCTATTGCGGTAATCTCAGCTAAGCTAGTATTGCTCTCAAGCAAAGCCTGCTTCATAACCTTTTCAAGGTTAGACAAATGCGAACGTGCCGCAATTTCTGGTACAACCCCTTGAAAATCTGCATGTTCTGTATTTTGTGATATGACTATATTCGATAAAATTTCCCTATCTTCAGTAATTATAGAAACACTAGTATCATCACAACTTGATTCAATTCCTAAAATTTTTTTCATTTGAGTTTTTGTAAAGAAGTCATTTTAAAATTTTTATTTACTTCAAAATCCTTAATTGCTTGCTTTAATCTTTCGACATTTTTAGGACTTTTTAATAAATACAAAGTGTCTTTTTTAGCCTTAGAATGTTTATTTGATTTTATAGATTTTTTCATTAAAATATATAATTTATAAAAAATTAATTTTATTTGTTTATTGTTACAAGGATATTAGCATGGATCGAAAAACACCCTCGGTGTCATCTAGTTGCTTGTCCTGAGGCATCCAGAAAACAATAAAAAATACTAATGGTATTAGTATTTTTACTGGATCATGCGAACCAGTGAGTTAGATGACAAGATTGAATATGCTTCACGCAACAAAGTCATGCGGTAATGACAATCAAAACTCAAAATCAAAGTCTTTACCTGAGGCAATATACTCCCTAATTCGGCTCATTAAGTTTTGAAAATATGTAAGGTTATGCCAGGTCATTAGCATTGATCCAAGTATTTCACCGATTCTCACTAAATGATGCAAATAGGCCTTGCTGTAATTTTTGCAAGCAGGGCAAAGGCAATCAGCTTCCAAAGGCTCATTATCTTCAGCATATTTACTATTACGGATATTTACTGTGCCATATTTTGTGAAAGCCTGACCATTACGACCTGACCGAGTCGGGATTACGCAGTCAAACATATCGATACCTCTGCTGACTGCTCCGATAATATCAGCAGGTTTTCCTACCCCCATCAAATATCTAGGTTTATTTTGCGGTAGAAAATCAGGGGCATAATCAAGAACTTTAAACATAAGATCCTGCCCCTCTCCAACTGCAAGTCCGCCTATAGCATACCCTTCGAAATCAAGCTCTATTAAATCTTTAGCCGATTGCTCACGTAATTCTTCATAAACATTTCCTTGAATAATGCCAAACTGTGCATATCCATCTCGCTTAATAAAAGCTTCCCTTGATCTATATGCCCAGCTAGTTGTAAGCTGCATCGAGGTTTTAGCCTCCTCAAACGTTGTATGGTAAGGCGTACATTCATCAAAAGCCATGGTAATAGTGCTGCCAAGTAGATGCTGTATTTCGGTAGAACGCTCAGGCGTAAGTAAATATTTATCACCATTAATATACGAGTTAAAGCTTACTCCCTCTTCGGTTATCTTGCGTAATTTTGATAGCGACATCACTTGAAAACCGCCAGAATCGGTTAATATTGGCTTATCCCAATTTATAAATTTATGCAAACCACCAAGCTTAGCAATACGCTCAGCACTTGGCTGTAGCATTAAATGGTAGGTATTACCAAGTAGGATATCGCTACCTGTTTCATCTACCGATTCAGGTAGCATTGCTTTCACAGTTCCTCTTGTTCCGACTGGCATAAAAGCAGGAGTACGAATTGTGCCATGAGCAGTAGTAATAATCCCGCTTCTTGCTTTTTTATGTTGATGATGAATATCAAAGGAAAATTTTAACACTAATAGCTGCCTTTTTATTTAAGTATTAAAGACAGCATTTTAGCATAATTTAGATTAAAGATAAAGATTTATTGCCTGCGTTGCTTATTTTCCGTCATCGTAAGGAAAAATTAATGTTGTGGCATGGCTCACAAAAATTATTCAATATCATCTAGATCACTTGTTCGCTGGATCCAGTAAAAATACTAATACCATTAGTATTTTTTATTGTTTTCTGGATGCCTCAGGGACAAGCAACTAGATGATAACGAGGGTGTTTTTCGATCCACGCAACAATTTGCCGTTACGGTATTGAACATCGAGGATGTTCTGTGAGCTATGCAACAACAACACCCCCTATGGCTTGTTAACTAGGTCCAGAAATAAAAAATACAAATACAACAAGCTCGATTTATCTCGCTTTATGCTGGATTGCCGCCTACACGGGAATGACATTAAGGACACGATCCAACCCCAGGCAACGCTACCACGGGATGACAGGAGTAAAACTGATCTATGCAGGTAATGAAACACCACATAGTGATAGGAAAATACTGATACGCAAATAGCAAGTGACCTAACAAATTCAATGATTATTTTGCTGACATCTGGGTTATGTATTTTAGTAAATGCTCTATAGTTAATGATAAAATTTCTCTTTCTAGAGTTTTGGTTAATTCTTCTCTGTGAAAAGGAATATTATATTCATACCCTATATCTTCTTCAGCTACATTATTTTAAAAATGTTCACCTATTGCATGAGATAAATATTCAACTTCATTATCACAAATGCTATCTTTAATATTTAACCTTTCTTCTTCAGAACAAGAAGTGTTGAAAAAATTCTTGAATGATGTATTTAAAACTTGTGCTAAAACATATAATCTACTTACTGGTAAGTACTTATGCCCTATTCATATTTTTTTATTTGAATGGCACTGATATCTCAAAGTTTCGCCGAGTTCTTTTTGACTAAGACCTATTGTAATGCAACGTTGCTTTAAGCGTTCACTTGTAAATTTATCTATTTGTTTTAATAAATTCATAATTAATATTAGTCTTTATATAATAAAAACTATTTATCATAATATATATTCAACTTTAAATATATATTATTCACGTAGCACACATTTAATCAAGCGACTTTATTAAAAATTGAACACAACTAAACTAGTTTCTTCAGTTAAGAAGCTTTTTATCTAATAAATAATTCACCAAAAACATAAAGAATGTGATTAGCAGAATAGTAATATTTCCGAATATCGAAAAAACTGTAGGAGAATTTAGTTTTTCAGGAATTAAACCATCAATATAATTTGCTTCATTTAAATCTAGTTTTTTTATTACTCTACCAAGAGGATCTATTATTGCAGAAATACCATTATTTGCTACTCTCACCATTGGTAAACCATTTTCTATAGTTCTGCTTCTGCTAATATGAAAATGTTGATATGGTCCGCTAGATTTACCGTACCATGCATCATTTGTAACATTAATTATTACGTCGGCTGTTTCATTATTTGTTCGAGCAAAATCAGGAAAAATAGATTCGTAGCAAATCAAAGGTTTTATTTTTAAGTTGTATTTGTCAAGATAGACAAGCCCGCCATTGCCTTCAGTGTAATCAATAAAACCATGCGTTAGCTTTTTAAAAGGTAATATTTTTTTAAGCGGCATATATTCGCCAAAAGGTACTAAATGAGATTTATGATATTCAAATAATTTATCGCCGTTTTTTTCGAGAGCATACATAGCAGTGTAAACCTCAAAATCCTCTCCTTGTTTTTTATTGTCTGATATCCCGCCTGTAATCAAAATAGCATCTACCGAATTTAGTAGTCCTAACAATTCTGCTTTAACTGCTGGAATATCATAAGGAACTACTAAGGCGGCCTCTGACCAAATAACTAAGTCAATTGATTTAGAATTGCTGACTATGTCGCGTGTCGCTCTCCTATTATTTATAGGCTTCGCTCCTCGCTCCTTGTATTCAAGCCCCACTGAATTGACTAGAGGTTCTGCATTTTTCGATAAATTAATATGCAGCATTAAATTATGCCACAATTCTTCCTCATTCCATTTATTGGTTTGAGGGATTGATGGTTGTACTAAACGGACTTTTATATCGGTAAAATTTGCCTGATTACTATTTAGCCTTATGCTGCCATAAGTAATTATTACGGTTAATGTTATGATTGAGGTAAGTAATAAAACTTTTAACTGCTCAAATTGTTTGGTAAAAAAAGGGAAAAAGGCAGTAGAAATATATATTACTATAAAACTTAGTCCGTATATTCCAATTATACTTAAAGGCTGGATTAAAATGTCCGAGAACGACAAGGCGTAACCTATTAAATTCCAAGGAAGACCAGTCAATATCCAAGATCTTACCCACTCAAATAACACCCAATATAGACAAAATATAAAATGATAATATTTACTATTTCTTGCAAAAAAACTACAAGTGCAACTTGCAGATATGAAAAATGCTAAAATTATAGGTAATCCGAATAACGCGAAAGGAATAGCCCACCAGAAATCTGATATATCAACGCTAACGCCAATGCTAATCCAATATATGCTGCTTAAGAAATGTCCAAAACCAAATATATATCCTAGTATCGCTGCTTCTTGCCAGCTTTTAGATTTTTGTACTAAATAACACAGATAAGATAAAGTGAGTAAAGCAGGAATAAGGAAAGTTGGAGCAAAAACCAAGCCACTTAATAGCCCTAATAATAAACAGCCAATCTTTGGTTTATACATTTTGTTATCAAAATTATTTGATTTACAAAATAATACATCATGCTATCATTTTAACAAGTTATATTTATTAGGAGCATATTTAATGACCACAGGATTACTACAAGGAAAAAGAGGGATAATTACCGGTATTGCAAACAATATGTCTATATCATGGGCGATAGCACAGCTTGCACGTCATCATGGTGCAGAGCTTTGTTTTACTTATCAATCGGAAATTTTAGAAAAAAGAGTTAAACTTCTTGCAGAAGAAGTAGGCTGCAGTTTTGTTAGTGAGTGTGATGTTACAAATCCCAAGTCAATTACTGATTTATTGGCTGAAGTAAAAGAAAAATGGGGAACTTTCGACTTCTTACTTCACGGCATAGCTTTTTCAGATAGAAACGAACTTAAAGGACGTTATATCGATACTAGTCTTGGCAATTTTAATAATAGTTTGCATATATCATGTTATTCTTTAGTAGAGCTTGCAAGAGAAGCTGAAAAGTTAATGGATGATGGCGGTAGTATAGTAACATTAAGTTATTATGGTGCTGAAAAAGTTATACCTAATTATAACGTTATGGGAATAGCTAAAGCGGCTCTTGAGGCAAGTGTTAGATATTTAGCAAATGACATGGGCGAGAATAATATTCGTATAAATGCGATTTCAGCAGGTCCTATTAAGACTCTGTCAGGTAGCGTTATTGGAGACTTTAATACTATGCTTAAATCTCATGCGGCAACTGCTCCACTAAAACGTAATACCCTGAAGCAAGACATAGGAGGAGCAGCGGTATATTTATTTAGCGATCTTGCTTCAGGTGTTACAGGCGAAATTCATTATGTAGATTGCGGCTATAATATTATGGGTAGTAATAAGGTGTAAACCTTTAGATTTGATCTGACACATTAAGATTGAAATTAGAATAGTTTATGTGTATATAGAAGCTAAGAAGTTAGTAATCATTTACATAAACTAATGATCAAAACTTAATTAAAATAAATAATATGTCAAATTATGATCAAAAAATAATCAAACCAAAATGAGGATTATTAGAACTTGCGAAACGACTTAGTAGTGTAAGCACAGCATGTAAAGTAATGGACTATTCAAGAGATAGCTTTTACCGATGCAAGGAACTATATGAGATGGGAGGAGAAGTAGCTCTTGTAGATATGAGTTGTAAGAAACCTATACTGAAGAATCGTGTATCAGAACATATAGAACAATCAGTAATAAATCTTGCTATAGAAAATCCTATCCTTAGTCAGCTTTTGTGCGAGCCAAGAACTAATGAAGTAAGGTACTATAGTGTCATCCAGTTGGTGTACGTTCTATATTTGGCTACGGCAATGATCTTGAGACTTTCAAGAAACGCCTCAAAGCTTTAGAAGCTAAAATTCTCTGTACAGGATGGTATCTTACTGACAGAAGAACAACTAGCTGCGCTAGAAAAAAAGCAAAACAAATTAAAGAGGCACATAGAGAAATTGATACTCAGCATCCAGGTTACCTTGGTGCACAAGACACCTATTATTTCGGTAATATGCAAGGAATAGGTAGAATATACCAATGACACTTATTCCAGAGTGGCTATTTGCAAACTCTATA
>CAZJDC010000003.1:0-17500 GCA_964544715.1 uncultured Rickettsia sp.
TCGATTGGCATATTGACTGAAATCCATATGGTTTATGACCATGTCTTACCATTTTTTATGGATTCTTGTATTCTTTTTGATATAAAAACCTATTGCCTATAAACTCGTAGAGTTTGGCGGACGGATTATATAGTCAATTAACGAATTGGGAAAAACCCTATTGCCTAATGAGTCTTTTATTACTAGGAAGTATGTAATGTGAATCAGTTGTACGATACGGACAAATATCAATTCCGTCGCGTCTTGTATATATTATATAGATAGAAAGAAATTCTGGGTTTATAGCATTTTTGATATCAGTGAAAATACACTCTGCACATTGTTCGGCAAATTCATTTTAATTTCTAAAAGATATTAAATATTTTAGAAGTGCATCGTGCTTTAATTTTTTTCCTTTATATTTTATTATTATTGTACCCCAATCAGGTTGCCCTGTTACTAGACAATTTGATTTTAATAAATTAGAGTTAAGCTCCTCTTCTCTACAATAACATGCTCACATTCGATTAAGCTATTATCAGGTAAATCAGGTCTCTTGCACTCTATATCTAAATCATCAACATTGATGCCATTTGGCTCACCAAACTCTATTTTTGTATTTATAGGAAATATTGCTCCTGTCACTTCGGTATGTGTAGCTTTACTTAAATCATGCAAAATAATTTTTTGCAACTCTTCTATTGAATCAACAACAAAATTATTAAAAGAGTTAAGATATAACTTTACTGATTTAGATTCTACGATATGAGAAGAAGTTGTTGGTACAAAAAAAGTAAAGATCGCAACACAAGGTTTACCTTTTTTATTAAGCCAAGATAACTCATAAGCATTCCAAATATCTACTCTGTGAAACGGACGCTTATTATTAACTAAACCTAATTCTTTACGATTATCTATGCGTGGGATTTTAAATAACAAAGTTGGATCGTCAGTATCTTTATAAGTATTTTTTTTACCAAGAGCATAATTAGATAATGTCATACTATATTATAGTAAATGACATGTATATAGATAAATGAAAAACTGGTATACTTCGACTCAACTTCAAAAAGAGTAATAAAGAGTAATAGGTTTATAAAAGAGGAACAGAAGCAGTGACTTAATACGTACCTTACTCCTTATAGAACATTGTCAACAATTTTTGAAGTTCTATCTATGTATACATTATGCTCCTTGGGCTACAGCTTCCTTCTGTCCAGTTTCGTAATATTCTTTTAACATATAACCACGTCCCCAAACTGTATCTATATAGTCTTTACCACCTGCAGCATCGCTTAATTTCTTACGCAATTTACAGATAAATACATCAATGATCTTCATTTCAGGCTCATCAAGACTACTATATAAATGTTTTAAGAACATTTCTTTGGTTAAAATTGTTCCTCTACGCAATATTAATAGCTCTAGTATAGCATACTCTTTATTGGTTAAATGTACTTTCTTACCATCAATGTCAACACTTCTAGTATCTAAATTTACGCTAACTTTATCAAATCTAAATACTGAGGCATCATGCCCTTTAGAACGTCTAACTATAGCTTTAATTCTAGCAATTAGCTCTTCTCTAACAAATGGTTTAGTTAAGTAGTCATCAGCTCCTGACGAAAACCCAGTAATTTTTTGATCTGTATCAGTTAAGCTAGATAAGATTAAGATAGGGGTTTTTATCTTTGCTGCACGCAATCTTAGTAATATTTCGAAACCATTAATATCAGGTAACATTAAATCTAAAATTATTAGATCATACCGACCAATTTTACCTAACCTTAAACCTTCTAAACCAACTAAAACTTTATCGCAAACTATTCCTTCTGAAGCTAAAGTCAGCTCAATTAGATTAGCCATTTCTGGTTCATCTTCAATTAATAAAACTCTCATTTTATTTTCTCCTAAAATTCAATTTTTATGTTTGTGCTATAATTTTGGTTAGTTATTGTTAACTAAATAATAATTTTTTATTAGTGCTTTATATATTTATTAGCAAAGTAAGTAAAGAATTTTTAATGATGTTGATAAAATTTTTACCATTAAAGTATATCGTTGATTTAAAAATCATGTCAATTAAGTAAATAAAAGGTAGGATTCAATAATAATTAAGCGGTTTTTAGTTCTGATGCTCAGACATTTTCTTATGGTACAGAGCTCCAAAATCTATAGGATCAATCATTAAAGGCTGAAATCCTGCATCCTGAGTACAACTTGCTATAATTTTTCTAGCAAATGGAAATATCATTGCTGGACAATGAACTGATAGCAAAATTTGATGCTGCTCAGGAGAAATATTAATTAAGTTAAATACACCTGCATATTTTAGCTCTACTTGAAATAATTTATATTTCTCGTTTCTTGCTACTGCTTCAATATTTAATTCGACTTCATAAAAATTTTCTTCTGATAAGTTTGTAATATTTATGTCAAGAGATAAATCAATTTGAGGTCTATGTTCTAAAGCTGCCAAAGAAGATGGAGCATCAGGATTCTCAAGAGATAGGTCTTTTATATATTGTGCATTAACAGAAATATGAGGCATTGCCTCGCTTGCATCGGTATTTATTGTACTCATGAAATCCTTTATTAAGAAAAATTGTTATTAAATTTAATATAAAAAATTACACTTTATGTGTTTTTAAAGTAAAAACGAACATACTGTTATGTAAAATAATTGACATATATCTTGCAACAAAAAAAAGTAACAATTATGTTAATGGCAAAGTTACACCTAATTGTTTCATATATTTTCCCTGTCGATCTGCATAAGATAAATCGCAAATTTGATCACTTTTTAAAAATAAAAATTGACAAGCTCCTTCATTTGCATAAAGCTTAGCCGGAAGCGGTGTAGTATTTGAAAACTCTAGCGTTACATGCCCCTCCCATTCTGGTTCTAATGGCGTAACATTTACTATTATACCACATCTTGCATAAGTGGATTTACCAACACAAATAACTAATACGTTACGTGGTATTTTAAAATATTCTACAGTTCTTCCAAGTGCAAAGCTATTGGGCGGAATAATGCATACATCCACTTCTCTATCAACTAAATTATATTTATCAAAATTTTTAGGATCAACCATAGTAGAGTTTATATTTGTAAATATTTTAAACTCATTTGATACCCTAGCATCATAACCATAAGAAGATAAACCATATGAAATAATTTTTGCTGAATTCTTACTTCTTACTTGCTTTTCTGCAAAAGGCTCAATCATTTTGTGATTTATCACAGCTTTTCTGATCCATTTATCCGACATTATAGACATAAATTTATTATTTAGTTAATAAACTAAAAAATATAACTGATAATTATTTTTAATACAAAGTAATTATGTTTACTTAAAATTGTAATTGCTTTAACTTTAAGACATTTTAATAACATAAGTTGTAATAATACAACACTATACATCTATCAATAAATAAGTACAACTTAAAATATGTTTATTTATTGTAAATTTTAAATTATATTATTATTCGGCATAAATTAATTTAGCCGCTATAACATAAATAGCCTTAATTATAGCATATAAGTTTCACAAATATATGAGGTTTTAAAGTGAAAAAGTTGTTGTTAGCAAGTATTATCGGTCTTGCATCTACCACTAGTTTTGCCGGAGAAAATCCAACTCCTGTAATTTCTAATTCCGATACTGAAATAAAATTAGAAGGCTTCTATCTCTTTGAAAGTGGTTTCTCGAATCAAAATCGTTTAGGTGAATATGAAAATTTAAGTGATAATAGGAAAAAAATAGCGTTTTATACAGAGGCAGCACTTGCGGCTACTATAACTAAAACTATAAATGATGTTGTAATAGGTGGTGTTAAAATAGTATTACAACCTACTACAAGATCAAAAACATCTACATCTTATAATGGTTCTCACATCTTTATTGAAACTAGTTACGGTAAAGTAGAACTAGGTTCTCCTTATGATGCAGGTAATACACTTCGTATTACTGGTAGTCAAGTAGCTGCTGGAACAAGGGGATGTTATAGATATATAAACCTTGGTAGTCAATACATGCAATATGATAACTTAAAACCCGATTTTGACACCAGCTCTAGATTTTATATAGAATCATTTTCCAACAATTTTGACGAATTTAATGTTAACGCTGAGGCAACTAGAAAGATTAGCTTCTATACCCCTAAAATAACAGGTTTCCAAGCCGGTATATCTTATACTCCTGATTCTGCTAACACAGGTGGTAATAAAAATATAAATAATATCGTATTTGATGATTCAATTACTGGTATTACTAATGTCCGCACTGGCATAAATCGTAACATCGTAGAAAACGGCGAAACTATTATTATTAATCAAAATGTTACAGATTCAGTATCTGGTGGTTTAACTTATGAACATGCAATTAGTGAAGATGCAGATTTAAAATTATCCGCTACTGGTGAATATGGTAAACCTGCTCGCCTTGCTGTTCGTTCCAAAGGAATAGGTACAGAATATACAGTATTAGAGACTTATAAACTATCTAACTTAAAAGCTTATAATCTTGGTGCAGTTTTTACATATGGTAATTTTTCATGCGGTGCTTCTTATGGTAGCTTAGGAAAAAGTTTAACAACTCCTGAGTACCATAAAAACGGTCGTAATACTTATTATTACAACGGAGCTGTCGCTTATGGTCAAGGACCTATCAAAACAAGCCTTAGCTATTTTAAATCTTCAAGATATAAAAATACTATTGATACTATAACTGTAGCTACGGAGTATAAAATTATGCCAGGCATATTACCATATGCAGAAATTTCACATTTTCAAGCAAAAGGTAAGCCAGTATATTATCCTGAAGCTCCTAATAAGAAAACTAAAGGTACTGTTGGTTTAATCGGTACAAAACTTAAGTTTTAATAAAAATCGTCATTGCAAGGAGCAATACTTCTATGTCATCCCGTGGCTTGACCACGGGATCCCATCATAAAGTGAGATAAATCAAGTTTTTAGTTTGAAAAACTTGTTGTATTTATGCTTTTTATTTCTAGATTTCCGCCTTTGCGGAAGGGGGGCACTGGAACAAAACTATTCAACACAAAACCCATAGTTATGCACGAGAATGACCCAATAAAAGTCACGTAACCACCCCCCCACATACACCACCTTTACAGTATGATACTACACTCCAAATGAATTCCCACAGCCACATTTTGCCTTAGCTTGCGGGTTGCTGAAATTGAAATATGAACTGCCTAACTCTTCTATAAAATCAAGAGTGCAATCTAGCATAAATTTTTGAGAAATAGCATCGATAATAACAGTAGAGTTATGTTTAGTAAAAATATAATCATCTTTTTCTATAGTATTTTTTGAAACTAGTTCATAATTATACATTAAGCCGGAGCAGCCACCGCTATCAACGGAAACTCGCAGTACCAAATCTTTATTTTTTTCTAATTCTATTAATTCACTTACTCGCTCAAAAGCTCTATCCGTAATTGTTATTGTCACTAAAATTACCTTGTAAAAATCTTATAAATTATATATTATACCTAATATTTTGTATTTTTTCAAGGTGGATACTAAATCGTCATTGTAAAGAGTGAAGCAACGTGGCATTCTCAGGAATCCTATATTGCCGCGTTGAAATTGGCAGTTTCTTCTTGCAATGACGGCAAGACTAAAGGTATAACAACACCATACTGACTACGGACTCAGAAAACAAATATTTAAATGAACACTGTATTACCTGAACGATCTCAAAAAATTAGAGTTAGGCTTGATTTTATAGTGCAGCAAATTTGAGAGTTTGTAAAAGATAAAATTGCTATGATTATCTTATATGGTTCTTTTGTTAGAGGAAACTGGGTTCGTGATTTACCTAACGTCTACCATAGCGATATAGATATTTTGATTATCCTGAAAAAAAGGTAAGTATAAAAGACATGAGACTTTAAAATTAGAAGAAAATATTTATCTTCAGACTAGAAAAGACTGGAGTAATAAAAAAGCAGATTATTCCGTACGATTCGGAGATATCTATAATTATTGAATCAATAGAAGAAATAAAGAGACAGCTAGCAAAAGAACGTTCTTTATATACTGATATAAAGAAAGAATACTTTTGTATGACAGTAGTGAGTATGTTTTAAGTAAAGCTAAAGATTTACCTTGGAGCGAGATGAAAGAAATCGTTCAAGATTATTTTGACGAATGCTTTAGAAGCGGCAAGCTTTTCTAAAAATGCTTTTAGAAGAAGAAGTTTTTAAAAATTAGTGCTTTTTATCTTCATCAAGCTACCGAAAGTATTTAAAATGCTATTTTATTAGTTTTTTCTAATTGCACTCCAAAATTGCATGATATAAACAAGTTTAAGTAGTAGAGCAAAAAATTGCAGTGAGTTATTACAAGTTTTTCCTATATCAACTCCTGAACAAAAAGAATGTTTTAAATTACTAAGAGAATCTTATCTTAAAACAAGATGTGATAAAAATTATAAGATGACAAAAGAACAGCTGCTTTATTTAATGGAACGAGTAGAAAAATTGAAAGAAATCACTGTAAAAATTTGCATAGCAAGGATTCATTAGATAGTGGATTATCTTGTGGCTGAGCTTTTCTCCGACATTGCGAGGAAAAACTACAAGTTTCGACGCAGCAATCTTAGGAATTTTATTCTCCTTAATGAGATTGCTTTGTTAATTAATTCGTAATTTCATCGCAATGATGGAAAAATTGAGTCATGCAACAAAGTCTGACAAATCGTAAAGTGATAGAAATCAAATAAAGGTTAACAATGCTAGCTTCATATGCTTCCGATCCGCTTAAAAGCAAGGGAAGATTATACAGAGAAATACCGAGCTCTTACCGCAATGAGTTTGAGCGTGATCGTGATCGTATCATTCATACTAATGCATTCAGGCGTTTGCAATATAAAACTCAGGTTTTTATCAACCATGAGGGCGATCATTACAGAAATAGGCTAACTCATTCTTTAGAAGTCTCAACAGTTGCTCGTTCGATTGCTAATACTTTAAATCTGTCAAGTGATTTAGCCGAGACTATAGCACTTGCTCACGATCTTGGGCATACGCCCTTTGGTCATGCAGGAGAGAGAGCGTTGAATGAGTGCATGAAAGAGTATAACGGTTTTTCTCATAATGCTCAATCTCTAAAAATATTAACCCTACTTGAAAAAAGATATGCTGCTTATAGAGGAGTAAACCTTACTTGGGAAGTTTTAGAAGGTATAGTAAAGCATAATGGTCCTATAGCTGGTGAAGTAAATGAATATATAGCAGAGTATAATAGCCAAAATAATTTAGAGCTTAATACTTACGCTTCTGCTGAAGCTCAAATAGCGGCACTTGCCGATGATATTAGTTATATTTCACATGATTTAGAGGATAGCATCGGTGCTAAAATTATCGATTTTAATAATCTTGCTGAACTTAAATATATCGATCAGCAGGTTTTTGAACTTAAATCAAAATATGAGAATATAAGCTCTTCTTGCTTGATCTATGAAGTAGTACGCAAGCTAATGCATGAACTCATTACCGATTTATTATGGCAAACTAAGACTAATATAAATAAAGAAAAAATTACTCATATAGATGAAATACGCAACTTAAATTATCAAATAGTCGATTTTACGAAAAAAACTAACGAGCGTATTAAAGAGATTAAAAAATTTCTACATGAGCGGGTTTATAAAAGTAATAGGATTACCGCACTAAGCCTTAAATGTACTAAGATAGTGCAAGGTTTATTTAAAGTTTATATGGAGGATATTAATTTACTGCCTGTTAATTGGAAGATAGAAATAGATTCTAACTATATAAATAGTAAAGCTAGAATTATTGCCGATTATATAGCTGGTATGACTGACCGCTTTGCTATTCAAGAATATAATCAGCTCTGTTCGCTGAATTTTAATAACATTTAATATACTTAGATGAATTTCAAAATTGGCTACGTCGTTTTATAAGAGATGCGGTACTCACGTATTATTATACGCTCCGTTCCTTGTCTTAATAATCTCCTTGCTCTTGTTGAAATTGATCTTTGTATAATAATTTTTCATTTCACAGGAATATGTCTTAACTATGAATATAATTAATCAATTAAAACAAGATATAATTACTGCAAGTATACAGCTATATAATAATTCTGAAATAGCAAATAACGCTAGTATTGAAACTCCAAAAGATAGCTTTAATGGCGACTTGTCAAGCAATATTGCAATGATTATTGCTGCCCAAGAAAACGTTCCTCCCCGTGAAGTTGCATTAAAATTCAAAGAAATTCTCACTAAACTACCATATATCGCAAGTATAGAAATAGCAGGACCCGGGTTTATCAATTTTACCATCAAAGCCGATAGCTGGCATACTGCGATTAAAGATATTTTACAAAACGAATCTAAATTTTTTGAAATTGACATAGAGAAAAGTAAAAATATCAATATCGAATATGTTTCAGCTAATCCAACCGGACCGATGCATATAGGGCATGCAAGAGGTGCAGTATATGGGGACGTACTTGCAAATATCTTAAAAAAAGTAGGATATCCTGTTACGAAAGAATATTATGTTAACGATGCAGGTTCACAAATAAATGATTTAGTAAGCACAGTAATATTACGTTATAGGGAAGCTTTAGGTGAAAAAATTACTATTACCTTATATCCAGGGGAATATTTAATTCTTGTGGGGCAAGCTCTAGCTAAAGAATATGGTGACAAATTATTAAATATGGATGAGCCAGAAAGGTTTAAAATAGTTAAAAATTTTTCTATCCAAAAGATGCTAGATTTAAATAAAGAAGATCTAAAAGATCTAGGTGTTAAGCACGATATATTCTTTTCCGAGCAGACATTACATAATAATGGTAAAATAGAAAAAACTGTTAAATTACTAACCGATATGGGGCTCATTTATAAAGGAAGTGTACCTGCTCCCAAAGGTAAGGTCCACGCAGAGTGGGAAAACAGAACTCAAGAATTATTTAAATCTACTAAATATGGCGATGATCAAGATCGTCCGATCAAGAAAGCTGATGGTAGCTGGACATATTTCGCTTCCGATCTTGCATATGCAAAAGATAAAATAGATAGAGGGGCAAATCGCTTAATTTATGTGCTTGGTGCTGATCATAGCGGATATGTCAAAAGAATCGAAGCGATTGTTAAAGCTCTAGGCAAAGAACAAGTTAAGGTGGATGTTAAAATCTGTCAATTAGTGAACTTTGTTGAAAATGGTGTACCAGTTAAGATGTCAAAGCGTCTTGGAACTTTTGCTAGTGTACAAGACGTAAATCATGAAGTAGGTAAAGACATTATAAGGTTTATGATGTTAACAAGAGAAAACAACAAGACGCTTGATTTTGACCTAATAAAAGTCAAAGAACAATCTAAAGAAAACCCTATATTTTATGTCCAATATGCACATGTTAGAACGCTATCGATATTATCGAAAGCTATGGAAACGATTCCGCAATCTTATAATAGCTTTGAAGCTGGAACATATGATTTATCGCTATTATCTTCGGAAGAAGAAATCGAGATAATAAAGCTATTAGCTAGCTGGGCAAAAACTTTAGAAACAGCAGCAAAATACTTTGAACCGCATAGAGTGGCGTTTTATTTGATAAATCTAGCTTCAAAATTTCATGCTTTATGGAATTTTGGTAAGGAAAATAACGATTATAGATTCATTATAGAAAATAATGAAGAACTAACAACAGCACGTCTTGCTCTTGCTAAAGCTATACAGAAAATTATCGCTAGCGGTCTTGAGGTTATAGGTGTAGAGCCAATGGAAAAGATGTAACACTACCGTTATTGTGAGGATCGAAGGGCGTTGTTGCATAGTTCAAAAAGCATCTTCGATGTCATTCCGTGCCTTGTCCACGGGATAACATCTCAAATATTTTATATATGATTAATAATATTTTTACCAAAATATGTTTGGTGTTGTGGATATGTATTGCTGCTATTTATTTTGCTTATCAAGATAGTAAGCCGGTGATTACTATTTATGAAGATGAAATGCCAATCAAAATAAAACCTTCTCAAGTAGAAGATATTATGTCGCCTTCGGTACATAGCACTATATATGAAAACCTTATTTCTAAAAATACTAACCCTAAAAATGCAAAACTTCTTCCTGAACCTGAAAAGCCTGTGAATATAAATTCACGCAATCAAAATGATGATCCTTTTGAGATAGATTCTTTGGATGACATATCAAATCTGCTTTCTTTAATAGAACCAAATGATGCTTCACAAAAAAATGAAACAGGTTTAAACATAATAAAACGTGATAAAGAAAGTACAGATAGAAATAAAAATATAAAAAGTTATATTAAGCTTAATACTTATAAAGTACAGCTAGGTTCAGTAAAATCAGAAGCAGACGCAATAAATGAAGGTGAGAGAATAAAAAAGAAATTTCCAAAAATTCTAAAAAATGCTGTTATTACTACTCAAAAAGTTAAATATGACGATGGAAAATTTTTCTATTTAATATTAGCCAGTAATTATGATAATCTTAGCCAAGCAAAAGAAGTTTGTAAGAAACTGGCACAGAATAAGCAAAGTTGTGTATTGAAGTGAGCTTGTCCACGGGATCTAGCGTAAAGCAAGATAAATCGAGCTTTTGGTATTTGTATTTTTAACTGGATCCCGTGGACAAGCTACGGGATGACACTGAAAATACTTTCCTATCTATGCAATAAAAAAATTAAATAAATTATGAAAGAAGCTAAAATAGAAAATATTGATTTTGGGAGTGCTTTGTCCGAGCGTTATCTTGCTTATGCACTCTCAACGATTATGTCACGTTCACTTCCTGACGTACGTGATGGGTTAAAGCCTGTACATCGCAGATTATTATACGCAATGTTGCATCTGAGGCTTGAGCCGACTTCCGGCTATAAGAAATGTGCAAGGGTAGTAGGTGACGTGATTGGTAAATATCACCCGCACGGTGACATTGCAGTGTATGATACTTTAGTGCGTCTTGCTCAACATTTTTCGCTCCGCTATCCTTTAATTGACGGACAAGGTAATTTTGGCTCTATTGATGGTGATAATGCGGCAGCAATGCGTTATACCGAGTCACGTATGACGGAAATATGCACATTATTAATGGAAGATATTGACAAGGATACGGTAGATTTCCGCCCGACATATGACGATTCCGATTTAGAGCCGGTCATAATGCCGGCAAGCTTTCCAAACCTTCTTGCTAACGGCTCGGAGGGCATAGCCGTCGGTATGGCAACTAATATCCCGCCACATAATTTGCACGAGCTTTGTGATGCTTTGATACATTTAATCGATCACCCAAAAGCTGAAATTATCGACGTGATGAATTTTATCAAAGGACCTGATTTTCCGACTGGTGGCATAATAATTGATAAAAGCGATGTTATCACTAGTGCTTATATGACGGGACGTGGTAGCTTTAGAGTAAGAGCTAGATGGGAAAAAGAAGATCTAAGCTATGGTACTTACCAGATAGTCGCAACCGAGATACCTTACCAAGTTCAGAAATCAAAGCTTATAGAGCAAATTGCAATATTACTTAAGGATAAAAAAATACCACTTGTTAGCAATATTCGGGATGAATCAACTGATATTATCAGACTTGTTATCGAGCCGAGAGATCGTAGCTGTGATCCGCAAATAGTAATGGAGTCTCTATTTAAGCTAACTAACTTAGAAAGCCGAATTCATCTAAATATGAATGTCATTGGTAGTAATAACGTACCGAAAGTAATGAATATTTTAGAAGTTCTACAAGAGTTTTTAAACCATAGACAAAATATTATTACCCGTAGATCGACTTATCTTGTAAATAAAATAAAACATCGTTTAGAAATTTTAGAAGGACTTAGAATAGCTTATCTTAATCTTGATGAGATTATTAAAATCATCCGTGAAGAGGATGAGCCGAAAGTGATAATGATTGAGCGGTTTAAGCTAACCGAGATTCAAGTAGAGGCAATATTAAATACTCGTCTTCGTTCACTTCGTAAACTTGAAGAGCAAGACATTATAGCTGAACATAGTAATTTGCAAAAGCAACAAGCTCTATTGGAAGAGATTCTAAATAATCCAAAAGAGTTATGGAAAGTTGTCAACACAGAAATAAAAGCTGTACAGACTAAATTCGGATTAAATACTGCAATAGGTGCAAGACGGACTAGCTTTGAAGAAGTGACACTTACAAATCAAGTAGTTGATATAACAGCTTTTATTACTAAAGAACCGATTACGATTATCTGCTCAAAGATGGGATGGGTGCGTTCACTAAAAGGTCATAATAATGATTTATCTAGTATTAAATATAAAGAGGGTGATGCAGAAAAGTTTATTTTAGAAGCTTACACAACCGATAAAATATTGATAATCAGCTCAGAGGGAAGATTTTTTACTCTTCTTGCCAATAATATTTCTAAAGGTAAAGGTACAGGCGAGTCTATAAAACTGCTTGTAGATATAGGCAATCACGATATTACTGAGATTATAGTTTATAAACCTGACCAGCTTTTATTACTTGCAAGTAGTATAGGTAAAGGCTTTGTGGTTAATTCAAATGAGGTAATGGCTCAAACAAAAACAGGTAAGCAAATTATGAATGTGCCAAGCGGTCATACATGTATAGCTTGTTTGCCGGTTAATGGTGATAGCGTTGCTTGTATTGGTAAAAGTCGTAAGCTTTTGGTGTTTAATATCGACGAAATACCTAAAATGAAAAAAGGGCAAGGAGTAATGCTGCAAAAGTTTAAAAATGCAAAGCTTTTAGATATTAAAATATTTAATAGGGAAGATGGTTTAAGATGGAATAGTAGTGGTAAGATAAAACTTGAGAAGAATATTATTGCATTTTTAGGAAAACGAGGCAGCACCGGTAAATTACCACCTATGGGCTTCCCGAAAAATAATAGGTTTAGTTAAATCATATGTGTCATCTAGTCGTTCATTTATAATACTTGCAGTATTCTCTGATAGGGCAGATATCACAGTCGGGCTTTCTCGCTTTGCAAATATATCTGCCGTGCAGAATTAACCAATGATGAGCGTGGCTTAGCCATTTTTCATCAATAATTTGCAGTAGCTCTTTTTCCACTGCTTTAGGAGTGTTACCTTTAGCCAGCCATATTCTCTTCGCTACTCTAAATACATGCGTATCAACTGCCATTGTTGGCAAGCCAAATAAACAGTTTAACACAACATTTGCGGTTTTTCTTCCAACGCCAGGCAGTTTAACTAACTCCTCAAAATTATTCGGTACTTTGCTATCATAATTGCTTATCAATATTTGACATAAGGCAATAACGTTTTTTGCTTTGCTATTAAATAACCCAATAGATTTTATGTATTTTTTTAAGCCCTCTTCACCAAGCTCTAAAATTTTTTCCGGCGTATCATAAATTTCAAACAAAGATTTAGTGGCTAAATTTACTGACACATCTGTTGCTTGAGCTGATAATATTACTGCTACTAATAAGGTAAAATCGTTTTTATAAACTAACTCGGTTTTGGGGTTTTTATTATTTTTACTAAAAACCTCAAAAATTTTATTAACTATCTGTGCTTGCATGGTGTATAATACTAAGAATAAATAATCTTATCTTATATATCAGGTTTTTAATGTCAGAAAATAAAAGTTTTAAATTTATAGAAAATGAAATAAAAAATAATAAAGTAGTGTTGTTCATGAAAGGCACTAAGGAAGACCCTATGTGCGGATTTTCCGGTAAAGTAGTTGCTATTTTGACTAAGCTAGGAACACAATTTCGTGATATTGATGTTCTATCGGACCACGAATTGCGGGAGTCTTTAAAAGTTTTTAGCGATTGGCCAACATTTCCACAATTATATATTAATGGTGAATTAGTCGGCGGTTGTGATATCGTATCGGAATTATATAGTAGCGGTGAACTAGAAAAGATGCTGAAAGTTTGATGTCATGCATTTTTTGTCATCCTGTGGACAGGACACGGGATCTAGAACAACAACTTAACTCATGCATTATTTAAATATTTTTCACTGGATCCCGTGGCCAAGACACGGGATGACAAACTTTACAAAAAAACATGAACAAAAACTTTGAATATCCTGAAATAGCAAGTATCGAACAGCCGGCAAAAAAATTAGTAGTATTACTGCACGGTGTTGGCTCGGATGGTCATGATCTAATAGGGTTAGTACCTTACATTAAAAATTCTTTACTTAATTGTCATTTTATTTCGCCGCACGGCATCGAGCCTTATGATATGGCTCCATATGGCAGACAATGGTTTAGCTTGCAGGATCGTAACCCTGATAGTATATCTAAGCTTCTTGTAAAAAATATTTCTAATCTAGAAGATATAATAAGGCAAAAACAAGAAGAGCTCACTTTAACCAATAAAGATACGATAATTATTGGATTTTCGCAAGGCACTATGATTGGGCTATATTTAACTCTCATTCAGAAAGAGACGTTTTATGCTACCATAGGTTTTTCAGGTGCATTAATTCCACCTTCTGAGATTAATAATAAGACCACACCTATATGTTTGATTCATGGAGAGCTAGATGATGTGGTAAGCGTTAATGAAATGTATAACGCTTCGCACTATTTATCCAAGTATCACATACCTCATAGTAGTCATAAATTAACTAGGCTTGCTCATTCAATAGATGGTAGGGGACTTGAGATTGCGATTAATTTTGTAAGCGGATGTTATCGCGATCAGCCGTAGGCTGCGTTGCAATCTCAGGATTTTAATGGGATTGATGCGTCGAAACTTGCAGTTTCTTCTCGCAATGACGAAAAAACTAAACAATACATTAGGATAAATGAACATTTTTAATAACAAACTACAAGAAATAGATAAAGAAATTTACGAAATAATTAAGCATGAAAAAGCCCGTCAAAATAGTGTGATTGAGCTTATTGCTTCGGAGAATTTCGTAAGCCCTGCGGTGCTTAAAGCACAAGGCTCAGTGCTAACTAATAAATATGCTGAAGGATATTCAGGCAAGCGTTTTTATAATGGTTGCGAAGAAGTGGACAAAGCTGAAAATTTGGCAATAGAGCGAGCAAAAAGATTATTTAACTGTCAATATGCCAACGTACAACCTCATTCAGGTTCGCAAGCAAATCAAGCTATATACCTTGCTTTAATGCAGCCAGGCGATACTGTGCTTGGTATGTCCTTAGATAGCGGCGGACATTTAACACATGGCTCAACTGCTAATATGTCGGGTAAGTGGTTTAATGCAGTTTCTTATAGTGTCGATAAAGAGACTTATTTAATTGATTATGATGAAGTCCTCCGCTTAGCGGTTTTGCATAAGCCTAAATTGCTTATAGCGGGCTTTTCTGCTTACCCCCGCAATCTCGATTTTGCTAAATTTAGAGAAATAGCTGATAAAGCAGGGACATATCTCATGGCTGATATTGCTCATATTGCAGGGCTAGTTGCTGCAGGTGAGCATCAAAGCCCTATTCCATATGCTAATATTGTTACCTCAACTACTCACAAAACTCTTAGAGGTCCAAGAGGTGGTTTAATTTTGTCTAACGATGAAGAGATAGGCAAAAAAATAAATTCTGCTTTATTTCCTGGTTTGCAAGGTGGTCCATTAATGCACATAATAGCCGCAAAAGCTGTGGCGTTTTTAGAAAGTTTGCAGCCGGAATATAAAAGCTATATAAAACAAGTTATAAGTAATGCCAAGGCTCTAGCTAGTAGTTTGCAAGAGCGAGGGTATGATATATTAACAGGTGGTACTGATAATCATATTGTGTTAGTGGATTTACGAAAAGATAATATCACCGGTCAAGTTGCTGCTAATTCTTTAGATAAAGCAGGTATTACCTGCAATAAGAATTCTATTCCATTTGATAAGACTTCGCCTTTTATTACTTCAGGTATTAGGCTTGGCACACCAGCCTGCACTACTAGAGGTTTAAAGGAAAAAGATTTCGTACTTGTCGGTCATTTTATAGCCGATATTTTGGATGGCTTAAAAAAGAATAGTGAGTATAATAAAGAAGCCGAGCTGAAAGTATTAAGTGAAGTAACAAAATTAATTAAATTATTTCCGTTTTATGGCTGATTTAAAAAGACCAGATTGGATAAAAGTCAAAGCTCCTAACTCTTCAGAGTATTATAATACAAAAGATTTAATCAAAAATCTGAAATTAAATACTGTATGCGAGGAAGCTGCTTGCCCTAATATTGGTGAATGTTGGTCAAAGAAACATGCAACTGTGATGATTTTAGGTTCTGTCTGTACTAGAGCTTGTAGGTTTTGTAACGTTAAAACAGGTAGACCAGATTTGCTTGATCCGCATGAACCACAAAGGCTAGCGGAGGCAGTACAAAATCTTGGTCTTAAGCATGTGGTAATTACTTCGGTTGATCGTGATGATTTGGAAGACGGCGGAGCTACACATTTTACAGAGTGTATTAGTGAAATTCGTAAATCTTCACCAAATACTACTATTGAAATTTTAACACCTGACTTTTTAAGAAAAGAGGGAGCAGTGGAAATAATATCAAATGCAAAACCTGATGTTTTTAATCATAACATTGAAACTGTCCCGTCTTTATACAAAACAATTAGACCAGGTGCTAGATATTATAACTCTCTAAGTTTACTCCATAACATCAAGAAATTATCACCGGAAGTTTTTACGAAATCTGGTATGATGGTAGGGCTTGGCGAAGAAATCAGCGAAGTGGTGCAGGTTATGGACGATTTAAGAGAAGCAAAGGTTGATTTCCTGACTATTGGGCAGTATCTGCAACCTACGAAAAATCACGCAGAAGTGGCAAAATATGTTACCCCTGAGGAGTTTAAATATTTAGAACGAGTAGCACGCACAAAAGGATTTCTAGTGGTTTCCGCAAGCCCACTAACCCGCTCTTCATACCATGCTGACGAGGATTTTGAGAAGCTAAAAGAAAATTATAGGCAAACTATGTGTCATACTGTGGCTTGACCACGATAGTAAGTAAAAACAATTATAGAATAATTTATGAAACAATTTGCAAAACCTTATGTTATTAGTGAGGCATCTTGGAGATGCTTATAAAGTTATGACTAAAGATATAAAGGATGAAGAAAAAACCAATGAGTGGGTACAAGAATTAATAGATACTTAATAAGTAAAAGCCTAATTGATTTTTAAAAAAACTGCTTAGAATATTTTGCAAGAGTAGCAGCGATGTTATTCTAGGGTGTAGCAGCTTTAAATCTAAGATGGTATGCAAATTATCCATAAATTGATGTAATCCTCGACTTTATTAAGGTCGGGGGAGAGATTTTAAGCATGTACAGAGCTTTAAGTAAAACCTATTATAAGCTGATCTTAGACAGTTTTGCTACCCTTTTTTTCCCCTTCCCCCCCCCCCCCCCCCCCCGGGGGGGGGCCGCCCGTTGAATGGCGATGTTTCTGTTATCTTGGGGTATATTCAGGAGATAGCGGGAGCCGATGATGGTGTTCCCGTGACCGCAGGATATAGTCAAACGGGCGGGGC
>CAZJDC010000004.1:0-17452 GCA_964544715.1 uncultured Rickettsia sp.
TCTAACATTTCTACACGTAAGCTTAGTTTTTCTTTACTAGACATATTACTCATCTGATTAAATAAATATGAGTGACCTAAAGAAGAAAATCTCTAGACTTAACGAAATCAAAAATATCTATATAATAGATTTAATGTAAGGATAAACAAATATAAAATTATTTAATGTATGCAGAACTATTTATCATTATGGCAATTATGCCGCTCAAATTGCTAATTAATATTGCTAGAGCAATTGATAGACCGCAAGATATGCATTATACGTAAAGCAATAAAAAATTATATAAAAGAAAAAGAGAAATTATTAATTGCTTTATTACTTATAGAGAATTAGGAATAAGTGATTTTAGGAAAATCTGAAATTTATGACATCATTTTTGAATTATTTGTGGTCTTTAGGACTTCTTTATAGACTTCAAGATTCTTTCGGAGCATTAAATCAAGGGAAAAGTTATTAATTACAGTATGTCTTGCGGCGGTTTGAATTTTCTTGGCTTCTTCAGTATTTAAAATAGATAAGCAGTGATCAATTTTTTGAGCTAAATCTTCAGCATCATTCGGCTTTACGTGAAAACCTGTTACATTATCGTTGATTGTTTCGGTAGCTCCACCAATATTAGTGGCAATAACAAGCTTTTCCATAGCCTGTCCTTCAATAATAGTACGCCCAAAGGCTTCAGGCTCAATTGAAGCAGAAACAATAATATTAGAAATACCATATAGATTTATGATATCAGAATCATTACCAAAAATTTGAATTTTATTTTGAAGTTTGAAATTTGTGATAAGCTCTTTTACTCTTTTAGTAAAACTAGGACGTCTTGATAAATCACCGACCATTAAACAATAAAAATTTCTGTGTTTTAGTTTGCTTAATGCCTCTACTAATACAAGATGTCCTTTCCAATTGGTCATTCTAGATGGCATTGATATTATCGGTACATTATCTGGAGCATCATATTTATCACGACATTTTTTAAGACTTTCTGGCGTTAAATTTGCTGGATCAAAATAATCACAATTTACACCACGCTCAATTACTACTATTTGCTTTTCATCAACATTATAATTTCTCAGTAAATGTTGCTTAACAAAATTAGAGACGGCAATAACTTTCTCTCCTTTTAACATTATACTATTATAATATTTCTTCAAATCATTAGGAGCGTTATAAATACCATGAAAGGTTGTTAAAAACTTAGTATTCGTCCATTTTGATGCTAAATATGAGCTCCATGCCGGAGCTCTTGATCTTGTATGAACTATATCAACTTTATATTTTTTGATTATTTTAGCTATTAACCTAGCATTACTGAGAATTACAAAAGGGTTTTTACTACTACTATTCATTTGAATATGCAGTATAGCCTCATTATCTAACTCTTTAACTAAAGCACCACCAGCTGAAATTATAATCGGAGTATGACCAAACACCTTAAGATATTTTGCAACTTCTATAGTCCCTCTTTCAACTCCTCCTGAAACTAAAGCAGGAACTACTTGCAAAATAGTATATTTATTGTATCGTTTACTTGAATTTAATGAAGGCATTATAATTTCATCTATTTAAATAATTATTTAAAATGCACAAGCTTTATACTAGAACACAAGACAAATTTGTTGTCTATAATAATTATAGAATTGTTAATACAAATATTCCAACTGTAATTTTTTTACACGGCTTAATGTCAGGTATGCATTCATCTAAAGCTCTCTATTTAATAGATTATTGTAAAAAATACAATTATAATTTTACTGTTTTTGATAATTTTGGTCATGGTAATGCTGCAGGACAATTTATAGACGAAACTATTAGTAGTTGGCTAGAAGGAGTAACTCTAGTTTTAGATGAATTAATTGATGATCAAGCTATAATAGTCGGTTCAAGCATGGGAGGATGGCTTGCACTTCTTGCAGCTTTAAAGTTTCAGGATAAGATTAAGGGACTTATTTGTTTAGCATCTGCGGCTGATTTTACCTCAGATATTTGGCATAATATATCGCCAGAAGATCAAGCTAGAATGAGGAAAGAAAGTATGCTAGAAATATCAGGTAAAAGTTGTGAGTATAAATATCCTATTAGCTATAAATTAATCGAAGATGCCAAAAAGCATTTACTATTGACAAGGAACAAAATTGATATAAATATTCCGGTGCATTTAATCCATGGTATGTTAGATGAAAATGTACCTTATGATATTTCTTTCAAGCTATTGGACAAAATAACAAGTAAACAAGTGGTGCTGAAATTAATTAAAGATGGACATCATAACCTATCTAGGAAAGAAGACTTGCAGGTTATAACAAACTCTTTAGAAGAAATAATAAATAATATAAAAAACGAAAAATATGTTTAGCACAATAAATAAAATTTATGATTTTAAAGAAGTTATTGAAACAATAAAAAAAGCAGATGAAACTTATCTAGTGCTGTTCGATATTGATGAAGTAATAGTGATGGATTCAGATGAATCTAGATTAACGCATGATTACCGCAAAGTATTAGTAAATGATATCAAAAAAAGACTCACTATAGAGCAATGTAAATTATCGATGAGTGTAGTTTTAAAAGATCGTAAAGCTAGGTTTGTAAATGATGATATTTTAACCATATTTTCTTTACTTAAAGAAAAGAATATACCAGCAATGGGTCTTACAAAGCTTCCTACCGGTAAATTTGGTATAATTGAAGATATGATAGAATGGAGAGTGCAAGAACTAACTGCATTAAAAGTGAATCTTCAAGAATTATCACCTTTACATGATGAAATTGTAATCAAAGATTTTAATACCGGTTATGGTGATCCTATTTTAAAAGATGGCATAATTTACACCGCGGAATATGATAAAGGTGATGTGCTTGAATATGTGTTACATAAAACAAATTTTTCTCCAAAAGCAATAATATTTATAGATGATATAAAAGAAAATTTATTATCTTTACACAAGACATGTAGTAAACTACAAATTAATTATCAAGGATTTGAGTTTATGGGATCTGCAATTATCCCTGAACCTGATCTTGATAAAAAACTAGAAAAAATTAGATTTGAGGTTCTAGAAAAAGAATTAAAATGGTTAACAGATGAGGAGCTAAAAAAGCTAAAAAAATAATTTATGTCTACAAAATTTATCGGTTTTTTCATCTTGTTGATTTCGCTTTCTACTATAGCAAATAAAAAAGTAGAAGAAAAAATAACAGGTGTAAAAGTTACTAAAGCACAAACAGCTGAGCTTTACGAAGTTTTTAATATTGTAGGGCGATGCAAAAATGATAACAGCCGAGATTATTATGCTAATACTGCGGGTACTGTTGAAGTGGTTTCTGCAAGACAAGGGCAAGTAGTTAAGCAGAATGATATATTATTAGTGATAGATAAAGATATAGCAGAAACTGCTATATCAAGAGTAAAAGCTTTATTAAATACAAAGCAAGAGGAATATGACAGAAAAGATGCTTTATTTGCAAAGAAATATGTAAGTAGTCAAGAATATCAAAAATCGAAAAGTGAGCTTGAAGAAGCTAAATTTAATTATACTATGGCTCTTAAAACATATAATGATATGATAATTACTGCTCCTTTTACGGGTAAAATAGGAGTAATAAAGCCTATGGTTGGTGATGAAGTGAAAGTAGGCGATTATCTTTTTAGTATTACAGGAGCTGATAAATCACAAAGTGTTTTTATTGAATTACCAGAATCTTTAAGTGGTAAAGTCTTTGCCGGTACAAAAGCAATAGTTAATGGCAAAATACATAGTGAGATTTTTGTCATCTCACATTATTTATCAAATAATGGTACTATAACTGCTAAAATTGCCTTACCAAATAATACAACTATCTTACATAATAGCTATGTGGATGTTAAGTTAATAATTAATCAGCATGAAAATTTAGCTGTACCAGAAAAATCTATACAACGTAATAATCAAGGTAATTTTATCTATAAAATAGATGGCGATACGGCAAAACAACTATATGTAAAAACTGGTTTACGAACCAATGGCTTAATTGAGATTATTTCTGATAACATCAAAGACAGCGATATAATCGTTACGGAAGGCATACCTCAAATAAGCAATGGTGCAAAAGTAAAAATCCTTGATGAGTAAATTACTTAGATCTTCTTCTTTTAAGCCATGTCTTTATTCTAGAAATAGTTGCACGTATCCCATTATATTTTATAGAATAAATGGCTAACCTGATTAAACTTGGCATATTAGCAAAACCTAGTTGTATTTTTTTTATTATACCAAAAAAATCGTTTTTTGTAACATCTACATTGTCTTTTAATAATTTTAATTTAGTTATAGCTTTTGATAATAAACCAACAGTTAGGGAACTATATTTATTTAAATAAGGATGACTAATAATATAAGATGCTGTGTTTATCATACTTTCTGCATGTTTTCTAGGATTTGATAAAGTATTAGTACTAGTTATTCTTACTTTTGATAATTCTTTATCAATACCACCTACCAGATTCTTACTTGCAATAGAAATCCATACACAAAAATCTTCACCATTTCTAATATTTTCAGGAAATAAATTTTGTCTAAATACCGAAGTTCTAGCCATAACTGTCGGTACTGCTATTGGACAATAATTAATAATCTGGGGGAAACATTCTCCAGAAAAAGTACCTGAATTCTCAGAAGAAATATATTTTAGTTGCTCATCTACTTTTTGATAAGAAGTGTGAGAAAATGATAAATCATTTTCGGCCATAAACCTTAATTGAGTTTCTATTTTATCCGGCATAAATAAATCATCCGAATCAAGAAAAGCAATATATTCCCCAGTAGCTTTTTCAATTCCAAAATTACGCGATGAACTAATGCCTTTATTTTCTCTACGAAAATATTTTATTCCCTTATCTTTTCTACATGTTTCAATCAATTTTGATATATCATCAGTTGAGCCATCATCTATTACTAAAACTTCAAAATTTTGATGAGTTTGAATAAGGACGCTTTCTATAGCCTCTATAGCCCAATTGATCCTGTTATATAGGGGAATGATCACAGTAACTTTTGTATTATTTAAATATTTATTTGCCATCTCTAAGGCTAATTGTTCTGATTTTTTGTAGGGAGTACAATCTTTTAAGAAATGAATAGTATCAAATAGAAACACTGCTATTGAGCCACCACCCATAGTGTGCATCTCTTCTTCTGTTAATTTTTGTAAAAAACCTGACCATAACGCTTCACATTCTTCTAATTGGTTAGGAGCAACACGACTACTTTGATTTGGATGTTGACGACATTTTACAAGAATTTGAGCATCGACATGAATTGTTGCTACCCGAAAAAACTTAAACCATAAATCATAATCTTGGGTATGTTTTAGTGATTCATTAAATAATCCAATTTCTTGAAAATACTTAGCTGGTATCAATAAAGTACAACCATATACTAACCCGTGTAAAAGAGCAAATAATGGTATCTTTAATTTTTCTTTTGGATGTTTATCATCAGGTTTTATAAAACGTAAAGAACGGGATTTTTCATCAATTAGCTCATAACCACCATAAATTATGGTATCTTTGTGATCTAATGTATTTAATATATTAATTTGATGTTCAACTTTACTCGGATAGTATAAATCATCATGACTAAGCCATGAAAAATACTCACCTTTCATATTTTTTATGCCGATATTTAAAGCTGAACCACATCCACCATTTTCTTTAGAAAAATAACGTATCTGATCGCCATATGATAAAGCAATTTTTTCCGTTTTTCTATTATCTTTTGAACCATCATTAACAACTATAACTTCGATATTTTTATATGTTTGAGCTAAAGCACTATCTATTGATTCTTTTAAATAGTTAGCACCATTATATACAGGGATAATAACCGAAACTAATGGGAAATGTGTATTTTGTCTCATCCAACTAATTTTTGAGTATGAGGAATTAATCTAATTGATTTACTAACTAGTAAACTGATTATGAAAGTAGCCATCAAAATCAAACCATCAACTACTGGATAAATCATTATATCTTTACTAAAGAAATTTGATGTTAAATATTGTAGTCTATTACATCCATACATGCACAAAGAAAATAAGAAAACAGTTTTCAGTAACGCATTTATTCAATGTGCCGTTTTTTTATATAAAATCCAATATTGATATAGGATGCTCTAAAATATTAATATAATTAATAACCTTTTTATGTTAAACCATTTTCTATCGGTACATTACCTATAATAGTAGCTATAATTTTTATTAAATCTACCCAAATAATACGATTATTATATATTTTTATCGTCATTTATGTCTTTTATATTTAAAAATTTAAAAAATGTTTCTTTCATACGTTCTAATGTAAAATCTTGTAAGAAGCAATTATGTCCATTTTGAGCAAATATATTGTAAGATTTCTTATCAGATATTACTTTTTCTAAAACATTTATTATTTTGTTTGTATCTAGCGAATCGCATATATATCCCGCATTATATTTCATTATATATTTGCTAGGAGATGAGTATAGAGGAGCATGACAAAAAACTGGTCTACTGGATGCAAAATAAGTTACTAATTTTCCTGGAAAACTGGTACAGGATTCTGTATAAAATTCCTCTGAAAACCAATATGGCATATAAAGGATATCTGACTCTGCAAGTAGTTTTATAGTTTCTTCTTGTGAACGCCATCCTAAATATTCAAAATTAGTGGGTAACTGTACAAACGCTTGAAAACATCCTCCCATTACCCTAATTTTAATATTTTTTCCTGCAATTTTCCAGTTAGTTTGATTGATGGCATGAATAAGGCTTAACCATTCATTTTGTGCATAAAATTGTCCTGCTATACTAATTATAAATTCATTATCATTTCTATAAGAAGTAGCAGGTAGCCTTGCCAATTCCTTCGGTAATCCAGCAATTACCGGTATAGTTGGTATATTATATTTATCTTCATATTCCTCAGACATAGCACAAGAAGCAGTAGCACAACAAATACTATATTTCAGTACTTCATCAAATTCTTTTAAAAGTCTTTTTTGAGTAAACTTATCAATTTTACGAGCACGAAGCCACCATTCAAAAGAATCCCATACTTGAGTAAATAATGATGCTGATAATTTCTTGGCTAAAGGTCGTGCTAACCTAACTATAGTTTGACCTTGCAATACAGCCCATATAGTATCAACTTGATGTTCTTTAGCAAACTTAATGATTTTAGGAAGTAAATAATACCTCACTTTTATAGCATTAAATAACTCTAAGCTATGAATAATTAGCCCTTTTGATTCCATCTGTTCAATAGGTTTGAATAATTTTAAGTGAGGAATTTTTTCTAATTCTTGCGGTATTTTAAATACTAAAGCTGGATGCGAAACCGTGCACATAACGATTTGATCTAAAGGCAAAAATTTTACTAAAGGGTATAGTACTAACCCTGCAGTATAATTTTCACAGGGAGGAATATCGGTTAAAAGTAAAATTTTCATTTGTTTAAAACTTCCTTATAAATCTCTACTAAGTTCTTTACATGCATATTTTGATCATAGTGTAATTCAGCTGCATTTCTTCCTTTACTACCTCGTTCTAAACGCTCCTTAGAATTATCGACTAAACGCTTGATCGCATTTGATAAAGCATGACCGTCACGCATAGGAACAGAAATACCGATATCAGGTGCAAAAGTTACCTCAGGTAATGATGTTCCATCAAAAACTATTATTGGCTTACCACATGCCATTGCTTCTATTGCCATAACACCGAACGCTTCGGCAACAGAAGGCATTAAGAAAATATCGGAAGCAGCTAAAACATCTCGGAGTAATACATCATCATTAGTCCAGCCATATTCTATTATTTCAAATCTTCCTCTAAACTGCTCTAATAAATTATGCCTACCTACTGTTAGTAGACATATAGGTTTTGTAGTTTCTAGCCTCTCTAATGCGTCCATAATGTACCGGTAACCTTTAAAATGAGTATCCTCCGAACGGAAACAAATAACTATTTTGTCATCGCTAATATTAAAACGCTCTCTTGCTTTTTTAGTATGATCAGGAGAGAAAAATTTTAAATCTAGACCAAAAGGTAGATGATGAACCTTAACTTCTTTATCAAATAAAGGTGAAGTATCAAGCATATTCTTCATCCATTGTGATGCTACAATTAAGTTGAAGTTAGAGTTGTTATAAACTCTACGTTTGTAATTAAATAAAAATTTACTATTATCTCTTATCATTGCAAATGGAGTGTTAAGATCAGGACAAACACCACAATTTTTTTTCCAGCCGCTACAACCCATTGGATAAATACAGCGTCCTGTCATTGCCCAAGGATCATGCAAAGTCCAAACTGTTGGTTTTAAACTAGTTATTCTGGGCAAATGTCTAATACTAAAAAAACCAGAATGAATAATATGAAGATGAATAAGATCGGCTTCTTGGAACTCCGGCATTTTTATCATCTGTAAAGCGTTACGATATAAAATTGATTGTAAAGATAAAATCCTTTCTGCTACATACAAAAAGTTATTGATTATATGATCTTGTACGCTAAAAGTTAATACTTCAGGATTGTTAGTATCTTTTCGCCAAATTAGATGTTTTGATTCTATGCCATATTTTTTTAAAAGAGGCGTAATAGTAAGACCATGAAAGCGGCTTCCTGGAGATTCGTAACCATTTACTTGTAATATTTTCATTTTAAAATTATTGCATATTAATAATATCTTCTTGTAAGATTTTTATCTTTATCAGTAAAATCATGCTTTTTCCATAAAGCTCTATGTGGCTCTTTTATAATATCATTATCTTCATCACGCGGAGCTTTAGTATAATAATATAGTATAATAGATTTACGATATTCACCTTCAGGAAAATTTAATGGATCAGGAAGACCATGATAACTCTTGTCATGAGTGTCAAAGGCAACTAAACGATTAAAAAGCGGCTCTACTCTTTTTAGGCACTTATCACCATTTTCATCGTATATTCCAAACTCCCCGCCCCACCCCTTTTGCCAATTAGGATTTAAATATACAATAACATTCATACGGCGATTAAGACCTGTTGCATCATGATAATTTCCATCAATATGAACATCTAACAAACCACCCGGCATTGTGATATTTAAACCGCCTCCGGTAAAATAAGGATCAGTAACAAGTTTGGGAATTGCAAAAAGCTCTGCAAGTGCATGAAGTATAGCTGATGAATTAAATAAACGTACCGTATCAACAATGCCTTCAGGTATATCAAATTCAGATTTCCAGGTTGATCTTTGTTTGATTTCTATATCTTTATCATTTGCTATGTCCCAATATTTTTCTTGCGGATTTGGAAAATCATCTAAACAGCTTTTAGCAAGCTCTGGCGATAAGAAATTATCAATTACTAAATGTTTAAAGGGTGATAAAAAATACTCTTTTTCTTTTGCTGCATTTACTATTTTTGTGATGCTTTCTTCTGAAAAATTTTTCATTTGCTGCTGTGAAAATCTTTTTGTATTCATTATTTTATATCCTTTTAAATTGTAATGATTCTGCAAAAAAACAAGACATATGAAAATCAAATTTAAAAATAGTAGAAAGTTTAAAGCACTTGAAGTTGAGCATATACTTATTAGTACCCTAAGTACCTTTAAGACGTTGTTGCCAACTTTGCAAGTTCTATCTACGTATGCTTAAACCATATCGTACGGTTAATGTAATCTACATAACTTAAAACTATACGCAATATCTTTTTCGATACAAGCCCTGCTCCACTATAATCAGGAACTAAGCTTTGAGTACGTTTATTGTTATTATGTTCTTGAGTAATAGTTTTTACCGCTTGTAATACCTTCTCAGCCTTAAAACCAGACATAATTAACGTGCCGGCATCCATACCTTCAGGACGCTCGTGAGTATTTCTAATATTTAAGGCAGGCAAATGAAGTATTGATGTTTCTTCAGTGATAGTACCGCTATCGGATAAAATACAAAAAGCATTCATTTGTAATTTTATATAATCGGTAAAACTAAATGCCGGTAAAAATCTTATTTTATCTCCGAGCTCTTTAAAACCTTCTAAATCTTCAAGTCTTTTTTTAGTTCTCGGATGCGTAGAAAAAATTATTGGGAAATAATACTCTTGAATAAGCATTTGTACACTATTCAATAATTCTTTTAAATTATTTTTGACATCTACATTTTCTTCACGATGTGAGCTAATTAAGAAATATTGTTTTGATGTGAGTGATAATTTATCTAAAATATTTGATTTTAATATTTTAGGCATGAAGCGATCAAGTACTTCCGGCATATGTGAGCCTGATTTAAAGGTAAGTTCAGCCGGCAATCCTTCAGCAATTAAATAACGTCTTGCATGCTCGGTTAATGTAATATTGACGTCACTAGTATGATCAATGATTTTGCGATTAATCTCCTCAGGTACACGCTGATCAAAGCAACGATTTCCTGCTTCCATATGAAAAATGGGAATCTTACGACGTTTAGCAGCAATTACAGAAAGGCAGGAATTAGTATCACCATAAAATAGCACTGCATCAGGCTTTTCTTTTTCAAGAACTTCGTCTACTTTTTCAATAACAAGTCCGATAGATTTTGCTGTATTATCTGCTGCAACTTCTAAAAAATAATCAGGTTTTCTAATTCCCATATCATCAAATAAAACCTGATTTAATTCATATGCATAATTTTGACCGGTATGAACTAATATATGTTTAGTATGTTTATCAAATTCAGAAATTACGCAACATAATTTGATAAGTTCAGGACGAGTACCGACAATAGTCATTACCTTAAGCATTTTTTAGCTCCTCTTGTACATAATTAAGATTTAGTAATAACTCTTTAACTTCTTCTAGATTTAAACGCTTTGTATTATGTGAGGTATAATCCTCTAGAAGAGCTACTTTCTTTTCACCTTCAACAAAGTATTTCGCATAATTAAGATCACGTCCATCCATAGGAATGCGGTAATAATTACCTAAATCTTCAGCTTTAGCCATTTCTTCAGAGGATACTAACGATTCATAATGTTTCTCACCATGACGTGTACCGAGAAAACGTATTTTGTTTTTACTATTAAATATTCCTTGTAACGCTTTTGCAAGTACCTCAATAGTACTAGCTGGAGATTTTTGTACGAAAATATCACCTTGGTGACCATGCTCAAATGCATATAAAACTAAATCTACAGAATCTACAAGCGACATTAAAAAACGTGTCATTGAAGGCTCTGTAATAGTTAAATCCTTATTTTGCTTAATTTGATTAATAAATAAAGGAATTACCGACCCTCTGGATGCCATAACATTACCGTATCTAGTAACAGAAAATACTGTCTTATCTTTTACGTTCATACGTGCTTTTGCTATTGCTAACTTTTCCATTAATGCTTTAGACAATCCCATCGCATTAATTGGATATACAGCTTTATCAGTACTAAGTACTATAACTTTTTCAACTTTGTTAATTGTTGCTGCCCTTAAAACATTTTCAGCACCCAAAATATTGGTATTTATTGCTTCCATCGGGTAAAATTCACAGGTTGGAACTTGCTTTAAAGCAGCAGCATGGAATACGTAATCTACACCTTTCATCGCGTCATCTATGCTGCTATAATTACGCACATCCCCGATATAAAATTTAATTTTTGGATTATGCAAAGCAATACGCATATCTTCTTGTTTCTTTTCATCTCTACTAAAAATTCTGATTTCTTGGATATCTTGAATAATATCCTTTGCAAGGAAACGAGAAAGTACTGCATTACCAAATGAACCAGTACCTCCGGTAATCAACAACGTTTTATCTACGAACATTATCTATAAATACCTATTTTATTAATTTATTTTGACTTCATTGCACAAGAAAAGGACAAGCCTACTGTGTGTCAAGCCACGGGATGACAAACTTCGTCTAATTCATGACGTTTGACTGAAAATCATACATATTTTTTACAAGCTCTTTCCACTCAGGCGGGTTATAACCTGTGATCTCATTAAAACGCGTACTATTGAGTGAACGGTCTATTACCAACTCATCTGACGGAATAATATCAATTTTTTTATTATATATTTTTGCTACTAGCTTTAATAATTCTAACTTATTAATTGGTCTTGATGCAACATGATAAAGACCGTGTAGTTCCTTGTTAGGTAGCACAAAATCCTTTATTATTTTTGCAAGCTCTACAGTCGGCAAACCTGAATATATAGCTTGTTCAAAACCTTTTACTGATCCTTCTGAACTTAAAAACCAGTTAATCAAGCTTCTGTTTCCTGACAGTTCATGACCTATAATTGAAGTACGCAGCGTAATAGCATGTGGATAATCCACTTCACCAAGAAATTTAGAACGACCATATAAATCATAACAATCTGGAAAATCACTTTCCTTGTAATTACCTTTTTTTCCTGAAAATACACAATCAGTACTAATATGGATTAAACTGCTACCGACAAGTTTACATAAACCAGCAAGCCTATGTGGCAGTAAGCTATTAATCGGTAATGCTTTTAAAGGATCATTTGCATCAGCGAGATGCTTTACCAGTCCTATACAATTTATTAATACATTAGGCTTGACTTTATTTAACACTTCAACTAACGAATCGTAATTCTCAATATCTACATTTGGAACTATTTTATCTGCTAAATCTTTAGAACAATAAGAATGAGCTGAACTACTTCGGCTTGTCGCATAAACATCAAGATCTTTGTCAGTGCTCAAAAACCTAAACATACTATTACCAAGCATGCCCGTTGCACCTAAAATCAATATTGTCATAATAAAGTTACTTTATTTTTATGGCGTCGTTTTTACCATAAATGTATTATTGTTGCAATAGGTTTTATATATTGTCATTCTGGGTATTGAGAACTAGATCTAGTAAAAATACAAACTCAGTAATTTAAAATTAAAAGCTCAATTTATTTCGTTTGTGCTTGGACCTTATCAGGTCCATTATGCTACGCATCATTCTCACAATGACGTTATTTTAAGTCAATCTCTTCACTATCTCTTCTCTTTTGATCAAAGGTAGCACCTTTGATATTTCCGGTCCTGATTCTTTACCGGTTAAAGCAAGACGTAGTGGCAAAAACAATTCTATTCCTTTTCGATTTGTGATTGCTGCGAGTTTTTTAGTCCATATACTCCATGTCTCAGTAGTAATTTCTTCTTCAGGTAATAAATTCGCAGCTTGTTTTAGATAGTCTTTATCTAAATTCAGACCTTTTAGGTTTGGAGTTTTATGACAAATATCCCACCAATCTTTTGCATCAAATAATGTTTTTAAGTTAGGTCTTACTGATAGCCAAAAACTTTTATCAATATATTCAGCCTCTATTGCTTTAAGGCGATCTTTTACCTCATTAAAATCTAAACTTATTAATAATTTATGATTTAATCTTTCTAAATCGTCTGGTTGGTAAATAGTTGGGCTCTTAGAAAAACTCCCTATCTCAAAATATTTTACTAACTCATCCATCTTTTTATAAGGGATAATTTGTGTTGATGATCCAAGCAAACTAAAAAAGCTAGTAATTGTCATAGCTTCTAACCCCACCTCTTCCCTTAGGGTTGAAATCTCAAATCCCCCTACTCTTTTTGCAATTTTTGCATCCTTATTAATAATTAAGCTTAGATGCCCAAAAATTGGTGGAAATTTATCTAAAGCTTCAAACATCTGAATCTGAATAGCAGTATTACTCATGTGATCTTCACCTCTAATAATGTGACTAATTTCATAATCCACATCGTCGATAACTGAGCACAACATATAAGTCATACTTCCATCTGCCCTTATCACTATAGGGTCACTCAAAGACTTGCCATCATATTTAACTTCATCTTTGATCATATCATGCCAAGTTATTGGTTCATGATTTACCAAAAATCTATAATGCGGTTTTCGACCTTGATCTATGTATTTTTGTATCTGTTCTTCAGTTAGATTGAGAGCTGATCGATCATAAATTGGTGGCAATCCTTTAGATATCTGAAATTTACGCTTTAATGCAAGCTCTTCCGGTGTTTCATAGCAGGCATATAATCTCTTTTTGTCTAATAATAGCTTTTTGAGCTCATTATATCTACTTAAACGACTGAATTGATTAAATGTTTGATCCCAATTAAGGTTCAAAAACTTCAAGTCTTTTTTGATAGCATCTTTATATTCTTGTTTGCTACGATCTAAATCTGTATCGTCCAATCTTAAAATAAACTGCCCGTCATGTTTCTTCGCATACAGCCAGTTAAGTAGTGCTGCTCTTATATTACCAACATGTAACATACCTGTCGGTGATGGAGCAAATCGTGTTATAACTTTTGTCATTTTTACTTATTTTTTGTAATGGTTATCCCGTGGCTTGTCCACGGGATCGTGTATCGCAATCCGTGTTCCGAGATCCCGCTATAAGCACATGGGATGATGCATACATTTTTTTATGTATTTTTCTTTTTTAGCTTAGCTTTATTAGCTTCAATTAGCTTTTTTGCATCATCTAAGCTTAAATTTAGAAAATCATATTTTTTAGGTATTGAAATAAATTTACCTATATATTTGATATAAGGACCGAATTTACCATATCCTATCAAAATTTCCTCACCGCTATCTTTATGCATACCTATTTTAAGCGGTAAACTCAAAAGCTTTAATGCCATATCAAGAGTAATATCATTCTGACTTAAACTAGCAGGCAAAGGTGAACGTTTTGGTTTTATTTTGCTATCAACTTGTTCACCATATTGGACATAAGGTCCATAAGGTCCTTTTTTCAAATATATCTCTACCCCTTCTTTATCCTTACCCAAAACTTTGTTTTCATTAGCATTGTCTTTTGTTACTCCTTCAGCTTCATTATTATCATTACCGCTAACAATAGATTTTCTGAAATTACATTCAGGATAATTGCTACATGCTAAAAATGCCCCAAATTTACCAAGCCTTAAGCTTAACTCACCAGTGTTGCATGATGGGCAAACTTTAGAGTCTTTATTGTCTCCAAATATATGATAATCAAGAGCTTTCTGCACATAACTAATAATTTCCGTAATATTTTGTTTACTTACAGATTCTATATTATGGTTAAAGCCATTCCAAAAATTACTTAAAGCTGATTTCCATTCAAGTCTTCCAGCAGCTATTTCATCTAGTTCATTTTCAAGTCCAGCCGTAAAATCATATTCAACATATTTTTTGAAAAAACCAACTAAAAATACTGTTACTAAACGCCCTAGTTCTTCAGGAATAAAACGCTTTTTCTCTAACGTCACATATTTACGATCTTGTAAAACTGATAGAATAGTAGCATAAGTTGATGGACGACCAATCCCAAGCTCTTCAAGTTTTTTCACTAAACTAGCTTCTGAATATCTTGGTAGTGGTTCGGTGAAATGCTGGTTTGGAATGATCTCGTGAGTTTTTAAAGGCTCGGTCTCCTTTAAAGGCGGTAGCATCTTATTTTCTTCTTCAGCCTCGTCATCTATGCTTTCACGATAAACCTTATAGAACCCATCAAACGCTATGGTTGATCCATTTGCCCTTGCTAGAAACTCTTTATTCTCTGATGCTAAGGTTGCTGTTACCAAATCCATTATAACATTTTCCATTTGACAGGCTATAGTCCTTTTCCAAATTAATTCATAAAGCTTATAATAATCTTTCTCTAGCTTTTCCTTTAAATCATTAGGGATATAGTTAATATTTGTCGGTCTTATAGCTTCGTGAGCTTCTTGAGCGTTTTTTACTTTCGATTTATAAATGCGGGGACTGCTTGGTAGATATTTATCGCCATAATTTTTATTTATTAATTTACGTATTTCATCTATCGCATCGTTTGCTAAGGTAACGCCATCAGTTCGCATATAAGTAATAAGTCCGATAGTTTCCTTACCGATATCTATACCCTCATAAAGCTTTTGAGCTATTTGCATGGTCTTTTTAGCACTGAAACCTAATTTTCGTGCAGCTTCTTGTTGCAGAGATGAAGTAATAAAAGGTGGTTGAGGCTGACGTTTTTGTTGCTTCTTTTCTATTTTATCGACATAAAAGTTTTGAGATTTAAGTTTTTCGGTTAAATCTTTTGCTTCTGTATCATTAGTAATCGAAAACTTTTCTAGCTTTTGGTCATCTATATGAGTTAATTTAGCGGTAAATAACTCATTATTACTATTTAACATTTTAAGGCTAATATCCCAATATTCTTCTGACTTAAAACGCTCTATCTCGTCTTCACGTGCACATATTAAACGTAATGCTACAGACTGTACACGTCCTGCTGATTTGCAACCAGGAAGCTTACGCCATAGAAGTGGTGACAATGTAAAACCGACCAAATAGTCTAAAGCTCTTCGTGCTTGCTGAGCATTGACTAAATTATTATCAAGCTTTCTTGGATTTTGTATAGCATGAGTAATTGCTTTTTTTGTGATTTCATTAAACGCTACCCGCTTAAAAAAATCATCGGATTTGACTTTATTTTTTTCTTTAATTACTTCTGCAATATGCCATGAGATGGACTCACCCTCACGATCAGGATCGGTTGCAAGATATACTGACTCAGCTTTGTTTGCATCTTTAATTATTTCATCCACATATTTACCTGCTTTCTCTGAAATATCATATTTCATTGAAAAATTTTCATCAGGTATCACAGAGCCTTTTTTAGATGGGAGATCTCTAATATGACCAAATGAGGCAATAACTTTAAATTCATCACCTAAATATTTATTGATTGTTTTTGCCTTTGCTGGCGATTCTACTATTACTAATTTCATCAATTATTATTATTTATTATATACTTATTTCAGTTGTATAATTTTTTTTATAAAAACAACTATTGTTACTTATCAGCAGTATAAATTAATGATATTTTATTGCTGGGGTGTCGCATTTCTTTACCAGCGAGCGCTAACTCTAATATTATTGTATATATATATAGGAAGCGATAATTCCGTCATTTTTTGCAAATAATCAAAATCTATAGGTACTGCAGATAATAATTCTATAACAGCAGCACGCTCTTTTTCTGATGGTGCTTTTATATGTATTGTATTGAGTGGTTTAAATTTAGCATCTAACTCTGCAAAATCTTTCAATAACCTTTCATCTTTCTTTATAAATTCTTCATATTGCGGCAAATTAGCTACAATATCCTTCACTGATTACTATTGTAGCGAGAGAAAGATCAGACATAATTCTATTATGTTGAGGGAAATGTTTGCCAAGCGGCGTAGATCCTACTAGTAATTCAGCTATCATTAAACATTCTTTCTCTAAGCTTTCAAATAATTTTTTATTTTCTGGTGGATATATATGATCAATACCACCAGCAATAACTCCGATAGTTTTAGAAGTTGCAGATTGATGTACACGACTATCTATCCCTCTAGCTAAGCCTGCAACAGTTACATAACTCACCTTACGCAAACGAGTTATTTTGACGGCAAGTTTGCCAATTTATTCAT
>CAZJDC010000005.1:0-16923 GCA_964544715.1 uncultured Rickettsia sp.
ATGTTATGGAGAAAAAACATACCAGCATAACTCTAGCATCACTATGATTGCGGGGGTTTGTAACAAAGATGTGTTGGAGATTTATGTACGAAACATATTGATTAAGGAATTAAAACCCGGTCAGGTAGTTGTTATGCTGTTTTCTATGCCCTTAAAATAGTCACTACCTATTTAACTGCAGCTATAAGGGAGAGGTTAGAAAGCTGATTATTAATATGGTGGGCGATGACAGACTCGAACTGCCGACCCTCTCGGTGTAAACGAGATGCTCTACCAACTGAGCTAATCGCCCTATATTATTAACTAAACTAACTTTAGTTAAATTAAATGAAGAATAAACTTATTAAAGTTAGAATTAAAAATTAATATGATTGTTTTTATTATTTAAACTTGATTCATAGTTTTTATTTTTTTTGATAATTTACTGATTTTTCTTGATGCAGTATTTAACTTAATTATATTTTTTTTCACACCTTGCATTATCTTAGATTGTGCAATTACTAAAGCTGAATTAGCTTTTTCTTTATTACCGTGGTTAATTTCATTTAAAACTTTTTTTACAAAAGTTTTTATTGCACTAAATCTTTTTTTATTAACTAGTTTTTTTTTGATTGTTTGTCTTGCAGCTTTTTTTGCTGAAGAATGATTAGCCATTATTTAGTCCCTTTATTACTTTTAATATCTTCTTTGCTATTATCTTGAGGTATATGTCCTTTAGGATTAATATCTCTATCTACAAATTCAATATATGCAATTGGAGCTAAATCACCGTAGCGAAATCCAGCTTTGACTATTCTAGTATATCCACCTGGTCTATCTTTGTATCTAGCACCCAAAACATTTATAAGCTTTGCAATTGCTTTTTTATCTCTTATTTGTGATAGAATATTTCTTCTTGCTGATAAGTTATTATTCTTAGCTTTAGTAACTAAAACTTCAATATAAGGTCTTAACTCTTTAGCTTTTGGCAAAGTAGTTTTGATTTGTTCATGAGTAACAAGTGATACTGCCATATTAGCAAGCATTGCTTTCCTATGACTACTTGTCACATTTAATTTTCTACCTTTAATTTGATGTCGCATCTTTATTGTCCTTAATTATAAGAATCTTCGTAACGTTTAGATAATTCATGTATATTTTCTGGTGGCCAATCTGGTACATCCATACCAAATCTCAAACCAAATTTTGCCAGTATTTCCTTAATCTCATTTAGGGACTTTCTACCAAAATTTGGAGTCCTTAGCATATCAGCTTCCGTTCTTTTTACCAAATCGCCTATATAAATTATATTATCATTTTTTAAACAATTGGCTGATCTAACTGATAGTTCCAATTCGTCAACTCGTTTAAGTAAATAAGGAGAAAATGGTAATGTATCTGTTTTAACTTGTTTATCTTCTTCTTGTTCTTCGAAAGCAATAAATAATTGAAGCTGTTCTTGCAAAATACGAGCAGCTAAACCTACCGCCATTTCAGGTAATATATCACCATTAGTTTCAACAAACATAATTAACTTATCATAATCGGTGACCTGACCTATTCTTGTATTTTCTACTTTGTAAGTAACACTTTTTACAGGATTAAATAAAGCATCTACAGCTATTTCACCAATTGGTAAATCATTATCTTCATTCTTGTTTGTACTAAGCGTATATCCCTTGCCAATTTTGCACGTTAATTCCATTTCAAATTGTTTATTCGGAGCTAAATTGCAAATTACATGATCAGGATTTAATATTTCTACATCATGTCCGGCTTCAACCATGCCAGCTGTTACAACCCCTGGTCCTGTTGCTTTCAATCTTATAACACGCTTTTCTGCAACGTGCATCTTAACTTCTATACCTTTAACATTCAGAATCATCTCTGATACATCCTCTTTTACACCTGGTATAGAAGAAAATTCATGCTCTATTCCAGGAATTTTAATAGAGGTGACTGCTGATCCTTGTAAAGAAGAAAGTAAAACTCTTCTCATAGCATTACCTAAAGTCAAGCCAAATCCTCTTTCTAAAGGCTCCACTATAATCTTAGATTTATTATTAGTCTCAGGGAAGCTCTCATAAGATACTTTATCTGTTTTTATTAAAGCGTTCCAGTTTTTACTTAACGATAACATTTAATACCTATATGCTTCTTATACTCTTCTTCTTTTTGGTGCTTTTACTCCATTATGAGCAATTGATGATACATCTAAAATTGATGTAACTACAAAATTTTGCCCAAATAAAGCTCTCATTGCAGATTCACGCTGAGCACCAGGCCCTCCAATTCTAATAGAAATAGTTTTTAGACCATATTCTTTTGCTTTTTCAGCTGCTTTATCAATTGTTATCTGAGCTGCATAAGGGGTAGCTTTTTTTGCTCCCTTAAACCCATTAGCTCCGGCCGATGCAGAAGATATTGCATTACCCTGAACATCAGTAAATGTTACAATAGTATTATTAAACGATGCTCTAATATGTACCACACCAAGTGTGATAGTTTTTGTCTTTTTTTTAGCTTTAACCATCTGATTCATTATATTTATACTCTACTTTCACTATTATTTTACAGCTTTTTTCTTTCCGGCTATTGCAACAGCTTTACCTTTTCTAGTTCTAGCATTAGAATGAGTATTCTGACCTCTTACAGGTAGCTTACGTATATGTCTAAGCCCTTGATAACTTCTAATATCTTTTTTCTTTTTAATATTAAGCGTTACTTCTCTTCTTAAATCACCTTCAACTTTATATTCATTTTCGATAATATTACGTAAACTTATTAGTTCTTGATCTGTAAGATCTTTAACCTTTTTATCTTCTAATATTTTTGCTTTTTTACAAATTTTTTTTGCCATAATAGCCCCCAGACCATAAATATAAGTCAAGCTTACTACTAAACGTTTATTATCAGGAATGTTAACACTCGCAATTCTTGCCACAAATATTCTCCAAAATTTTACTGGTAACTAGAAAATAATATAAAACTCTTTACTAAAGTCAATTTATTTTTAGTACTTTCTCTATATGATCTTCTATCTGCTGTTCATTTTTATTTCCATCAATTATATAAAAATTATCATTGTTTTTATAATGCTGTATTAATGGATAAGTTTCTGTTTTAAATATATTAACTCTGTCTTTAATTACTTCTTCATTATCGTCTTTTCTATATTCAAATACGGTTGATTTACAATCATCACATATTTTATCAATTTTAGGCTTTAGAAAATAATCATTATATATTTTTCCACAATTTTTACAACTATACCTACCTAAAACTCTTTTAATTAGTAATTTATCCGAAACATTTAAATATATTACTTTTATTTTTTCTGTAACAAATAATTCAAAAAACTTAGCTTGCGCTAAATTACGTGGATATCCATCTAATATATAACCTTTTTTATAATCAGAAGATGATAAAAAATTTTTCATTATATGATTAACTATTGCATCAGGAATAAGCTTTCCTTGCTCAACATAACTGTTAATGACTTCAGCATCTTTACGTGATGTTTTAATCATTGCTCTAAATATATCGCCAATTGCTATATGTGGTAAATGAATTTTTGTAGCTATTTTTTTTCCTTGAGTTCCTTTTCCAGCACCGGGAGGACCTAAAAAAATTATTATCACTTCTAACTCATTTTTAATTTTTTAATTTTACTTTTTTCATTAAACTTTCATATTTTTTACTAAATAAATATGTTTGAATTTGAGTGAAAGTATCAAGCACTACATTTACTACAATTAAAAAACTTGTACCACCTAAAGAAAGAGAAATAACATATTTATTAATTAATAACTCAGGTATTATACATATAATACTTAAATATATGCCACCTACAACCGTAAGCCTAGTAAGTATATAATCAAAATATTCAGATGTATTTTTTCCTGGTCTCTTACCAGGAATATAAGCACCATATTTTCTTAAATTATTAGCAGTGTCTTCAGAATTAAATACTATTGCAGTATAAAAAAAGCTAAAAAACATTATCAATGCTACATACAGTAATATATATATAGGCTTCCCATGACCTAAATAATAAGTAAGCATACTCATTACTTCAGAATTACTATTCGAAAAATTAGCCAACGTAGCCGGAAATAACAAAATTGAACTAGCAAATATTGGAGGAATTACCCCAGAAGTATTTAACTTAAGTGGCATATATGTTGAATCACCACCATAAATTTTATTGCCTACTTGCCTCTTAGGATACTGAACTAATAATTTTCTTTGTGCTGTTTCAAAGAAAATTATTATAGATATTAATACCACTACTCCTACACAAACAGCAATTACAACTAAAGGTGATAATGCACCTTTTCTTGAAAGTTCAAACATACTAATAATGGCATTAGGCACACCGGAAATGATACCTATAAATATAATTAAAGAGGTACCATTACCGATACCACGTTGTGTAATCTGTTCACCTAACCACATTAGCAGCATCGTACCTACCACCAAAGTAATTACTGTTGTAACTTTAAAGAAAAGCCCCGGTATAATTACTACAGGTCCAGTATTGGTTACAATTGACTCTAAACTTACTGCAACACCATAAGCTTGAAGTGAAGCAAGCAATACTGTTAAATATCTAGACAATTGATTTATTTTTCTTTTACCCGCTTCTCCTTCTTTTTTTAAATTTTCTAAAGGCTTATATGCTACAGACATTAGCTGGATAATTATTGATGCTGTTATATATGGCATAATCGCTAAAGCAAAAATGGACATTCTGCCTAGTGAGCCACCTGACAAAATATTAAACATACCAAGTATCCCTGACTGGTTTTTTTCAGCAATACTACCTAAAGCAATAGCATCGATACCTGCAATAGGTATAAACGCACCAAATCTACATATTATAAGCACAAAAATAGTAAAAATAATACGATTAATTAAATTAATGCTAGATTTTTTAGAGAAATTTTTGTTCATAAATTATGATAATTTTCCACCTGCTTTTTCAACTATTTTTTTAGCTTTAGAGGAGTAAGAATCCAATTTAAACGACAAAGGATAATTGAAATCATCACTACAAATAGACAATAATTTTATTAAATTTTTATTACTTTTATTAATTAAACCAATTTCTATTAATTTTTCCTTGGTAATAACATCAGTCGGATTTAAACGCTTTTCTGATAGTGCTACTTCAATATTATAAATATTAATAATATTATATTTTTTAGATGAGATACAATTAAAACCTCTCTTAGGTAGCCTTTTAATCATCGGAGTTTGACCACCTTCAAAACCTTTTATTGCAACACCTGCTCTAGATTTTTGACCTTTCACACCTCTTCCAGCAGTTTTTCCTTTTCCACTACCAATACCACGTGCTACTCTTTTCTTATTTTTTTTAGCACCTAAATTATTATATAATTCATTTAATTTCATTGAAAAACTCTAATTACACATTTTCTATTTGTAATAAATGCCCTACTTTTTTGAGCATACCTTGAACTGAATCAGTATTTTTAAGAACAACAGACTTATTAAGTTTATTTAAACCAAGCCCAATTAATGTTAATTTTTGATCATATTTACGACCTATACTGCTTTTAACTTGGGTCACTTTTACATCATTAATTAAATTTTTATTATTCATAACGTATACATCCTACCTTGAAATATTATTTATTCACTTGGATATCAGAAGATTTTATAAAAATTTCATTCATTTTTTTATCTCTTCTTGCAGCAATATCTTTCGGTGACGAAAGTTTTTTTAATGCATCAAACGTTGCAGCTATCATTGTATAAACATTTGTTGACCCTATAGACTTAGCAACAATATCATGAACCCCTAAAGAATCAAAAATGGCTCTCATAGATCCACCCGCGATAACACCTGTACCCGCTTTAGCTCTTCTTAAAATCACTTTAGCTGCTCCACTTCTGCCTGTAACATCGTGATGAATTGTTCTATTTTGATATAAATACACTTTCATTATTTTTTTCTTAGCAGCTTGTTTTGCTTTTTCTCTAGCTTCGTTTACTTCTTTTGCTTTACCGTGACCTGCTCCAACTCTTCCAGCTTTATCACCCACTACTACATAAGCAGAAAAAGCAAATCTCCTACCACCTTTTACTACTTTTGTAACTCTATTTACATCAACTAAAACTTCACTTAAAGATTCTTCATTTTTTTTAACTTTAGACATATTTTAAACCTTCACCTAAAATCTTATTTTTTTTCTAGCAGCATCAGCAAGAGCTTTTACAACCCCATGATACTTATATCCACTTCTATCAAACACTACCTCTGCTACACCACAAGATACAGCTTTTTCAGCTATTAACTCACCTATTTTTGTAGCATTTTCAATATTACAATGAGATTTTTTTATTTTTTTAATCTTTACATCTAAAGTTGAAGCAGAAGCAATTGTTATTGATTTGTTATCATCAATGATTTGTGCATAAATATGTCTACCTGATTTAAATATTAACAATCTAGCTCTATTAGCTGTTTTAGCTATTTTATGTCTTATTCTACTTCTTCTCTTTTCAAATTTTAGCTTAGCACTACGCATATTGAACTCTTAAATTAATTTTTCTTACCTTCTTTGCGTGGTATAAATTGATCTTCAAATTTAATTCCTTTTCCTTTGTAAGGTTCAGGTGGTCTTTGTTTTATAATAATTGAAGCAAATTGACCTAACTTTTCCTTATCCATACCCTCAAGAATAATGATATTTTGCTTAGGTACTTCAACTTTAATATGTTGAGGTATTTCAATTTTTGTATTATGACTTTTAGCAAGCATCAGGTTTAAATACTTACCTTTCATCATTGCTCTATACCCTACTCCATTAATTTCAAGTGTTAACTTGAAACCTTCTTTAACTCCGGCAACCATATTTGATATTATACTTCTAGCTGTACCCCACATAGCACGTGCACTTTTACTGGAAGATAATGGCTTTACTAAAAGTTTATTTTCTGCTAATGAAATTCCTATGCTACCTTTAAAGGTTTTTGATAACTCACCTTTAGGTCCTGATATTTTTACTTCTAAATTATTTAACCCAACTTTTACACCTTCAGGTATAATAATCGGTAACTTTCCAACACGTGACATTTTTCTACCTTAGAATACTTTACAAATTACTTCACCACCAACATTTTTAATATGAGCTTCTCTATCAGACATAACACCACAAGAAGTAGATAGAATATATATTCCCATATTATTGTAGTATCCTTTTAAGTCCTTAATTGCAGAATACACTCTTTTTCCTGGCTTCGATACTCTATGAATCTCACATATAGAAGCATCACCATTAGCAGAATATTTTAAGGTTACCTCAGTATAGCTAATGTTATCTTTTGGAGTATTTGTATAATTTTTTATATAACCTTCTTGTTGTAGCACTTCTAAAATTGAAGTTTTAATTTGAGAACTAGGAAAAGAAACATTTATTAGTTTGCTTTTATAAGCATTTCTAATTCTAGTTAACATATCTGCTACATTATCTGTCATTGACATATTTATTCACCTATTATTTTACCAACTTGACTTAATTACCCCTGGAACTAAACCTCTACCACTTAATTCTCTGAGTTTATTTCTTGATATGCCAAATTTTCTTATAACCCCTCTTGGTCTACCTGTAAGGTCACATCTATTTCTAATTCTAGTGGCTGATGAATTTCTAGATAATTGTGCTAGTGACATTACCAAAGAAAAACGCTCTTCTAATGAAATATTTTTGTCGTAAATTTTATTTTTTAATTTCTCACGCTTGTTATGTAAGCTTTGTGATAATTTTTTTCTTTTTTCATTCTTTTTTATAGAACTGACTTTTGCCATTATATACCTTAAACTTAATTATAAAAAGGTAAATTAAATCCTGATAACAAGGATTTACCTTCTTTATCTGTTTTAGCAGATGTAACGATTGTAATATCCATGCCTCTTATAGTATCAATTTTATCGTAATTAATTTCAGGAAAAACTATCTGCTCTTTTAGTCCGAAAGTAAAATTACCTTTACCATCAAAACTTTTATAAGAAAAACCACGAAATTCTTTAACACGAGGTAATGCAACAATTACTAACCTTTCTAAGAACTCATACATTCTATCTTTACGTAAAGTGACTTTGCAACCTATTTTCATACCATCACGTAACTTAAACGTTGCAATAGATTTTCTTGCTAGAGTTACAACAGGTTTTTGACCTGAAATTAAAGTTAAATCATGTACCGCTTTATCAATCACTTTTGAATCAGCTATTGCTTCTCCTACCCCCATATTTATAATGATTTTCTCAACCTCTGGGATTTCATGTTTATTTTTATAAGAAAATTTCTTTTGCAAATTGCTAATAATTTCCTTTTGATATAATTCTTTAAATCTTAACATTATTTGCCTTCCTTACCAATAATTTCCCCAGATTTTTTTGCTATTCTAACTTTAAAACCATCTTCTAAAAATTTAAAAGCTACCTTAGTAGGATTACCAGTTTTAGGATCAACATGTGCAACATTTGAAATATCTATAGGTAATTCTTTAGTTATTATGCCACCTGCGCTTAATTGGGTAGCTTTAGTATGTTTTTTAACCAAATTTATTCCTGAAACAACTATTTTATTTTGCTCAGGATAAACCTTTAATATTTTTCCTTTTTTCCCTTTATATTTTCCAGTAACAACAATAACTTCATCACCTTTTTGTACTTTTAATTTTATCATTTATAACACTTCCTCTGCGAGCGACATAATTCTAACATATTTTTTTGCTCTAAGTTCTCTTGTCACAGGACCAAAAACCCTAGTACCGACAGGTTCATCTTGTTTGTTTAAAAGTACTAATGCATTTTTATCAAACTTTATTGTACTACCATCAGCTCTTACAACCCCTGTTTTTGTACGAACAATAACGCCTTTATAAACGTCACCTTTTTTAACTTTACCACCAGGTATAGCTTCCTTAATAGATACAACTATAACATCGCCTAGCTTTGCTACCATATGATGGGAACCACCTAGAACTTTAATACACATAACTTTTTTGGCACCGGAATTATCTGCCACTTCCAAAATGCTTTGCATTTGAATCATATATTACTTCCAATTTTATTTACAAAAGACAAAATAAACAATTTGCTCAATAAAGTCAAAGGATCAAACCTTTACTTTTCATGTATTACTACCCATGTTTTAGTTTTTGAAATAGGACGACTTTCAATTATATTAACTTTATCACCTTCTTGAAACTTATTATCTGGATCATGAGCTGCGTATTTTTTAGATACTTTTATAAATTTTTTATAAATAGGATGCTTAAATCTTCTTTCTACTTTTACTGTAACTGTTTTATCATTTTTTGAACTTATAACTACCCCTTGTAGGACTCTTTTCGGCATTTTCATTACTCTCCACTACTAGATCTTTTTGTTAATTCAGTTTTAATACGTGCTATAGACTTCTTAACTAATGAAAACCTACTAGTATTTTTTAATTCGCCCAGAGTTTGCTGAAATCTTAAATTCAATAGCTCTTTTTTTAAAATATTAAGATGCTTAAAAAGCTCTTCAATTGTTTTACTTGTTAATTCACTTTTTAATGATTTTAGATCATTCATAACGCCTCACTATCCTTGTTCTAACAGGTAATTTTGCACTTGCAAGCTCTAAAGCTTTAACTGCAACATCTTCCTCAACCCCTTCAATTTCGAACATAATTCTTCCAGGTGATACCCTTACTGCAAAAAATTCAGGATTTCCTTTACCTTTACCCATTCTTACTTCAGCAGGCTTCTTGGAAACCGGAAGATCAGGAAAGATTCGTATCCATAATCTTCCTTGACGTTTCATACATCTAGTAGCCGCTTTTCTTCCTGATTCTATTTGTCTAGCAGTAACACGCCAACCATCTATAGATTTTAAACCAATTGATCCAAAAGCAAGTGTTGTACCTGCTTTTGATTTTGACACAACTCTACCTTTATGAGCTTTTCTAAATTTTTGTTTTTTTGGAGCTAACATTTTAATACTTAAAAATTAATTATATCTTTTATTTTCGGTATATTCGCCTTTATAAATCCAAACTTTAACCCCTATAACTCCATAAGTAGTTATAGCTTCTGCAGTCGAATAATCAATATCGGCTCTTAAAGTATGCAATGGCATTCTTCCTTCTATATACCATTCTGTTCTAGCAATCTCAGCTCCACCAAGACGTCCTGAGCAACTAACCCTTATACCTTGTCCACCTTGTTTAAATGAAGCTTGAATTGCTGTCTTCATTGCTTTTCTAAAGGATACTCTTTTTTCAAGCTGCGATGCTATTGTCTGAGCTACTATAGCGGCATCTATATTACACTTTCTAACTTCATGAATATTTATGTAAACTTCGCTTAAAGCAGTAATTTTTTCAATGGTTTTTTTTAACTTATCAATTTCACTACCATTTTTACCAATAATTATATTCGGCTTTTTGGCATTAAGATTGATAATGATACTTTTGTTAGAAGGGCGTTCAATTAAAATTCTGCTAACTTGAGCTTGAGTAAAACTTTTATTAACTAATTCTCTAATCTTTAAATCTTGTATAAAAAGAGTTTTATACTGCTTTTCTGCATAGAATACAGAATCCCAACCTTTAATTAAAGTTGGTCCAACCCTAAAACCATGTGCACAAACTTTTTGCCCCATCTTAATTATCCTCTTTTTCTGTAACAGTTATATAGAGATTACTAAAAAACTTGTTTATTCTAGTAGCTTTTCCTTTTGCTCTGGGCATAACTCTTTTCATTACTAGAGCCTTTCCTACTGTTGCGTTAGTTATAACTAGTTTATCTATATCTAAACCTAGATTATTTTCAGCATTTGCTACAGCAGATTGAAGACAAGCTTCTACAACTTTTGAAATTCTTTTTGACGCAAAAGTTAATTGCACTAATGCTTCAGAAGCTTTCATGTTTCTAATGAAAGCTGCAACTAAATTTAATTTCCTTGGACTAACTCTAATTGATTTAGCTTTTGCCGTGGCAAAATTTTTATTTTCCTGTACCATATGATTTTATTTTCTTTTAACTTTTTTATCTGCCCCATGCCCATAAAATGTTCTAGTAGGAGAGAATTCTCCTAGTTTTCTACCAACCATTTCTTCATTTACAGAAACTGGAATAAATTTATTTCCATTGTGGACAGAAAACGTAAAACCAACAAAAATAGGCAAAATGGTTGATCTTCTAGACCAAGTTTTAATCATTTCTGACTTACCAGATTCCATTAATTTTTGAACTTTTTTTATTAAATAACCATCTACGAAAGGTCCTTTCCACACCGAACGTGCCATAATTAATACCTAATTAATTTAAAAATTTATTTTCTTTTCTTTATAATAAACTTAGAAGTACTCTTATTTTTACGCGTCTTTTTACCTTTCGTCGGCAATCCCCAAGGAGTAACGGGATGACGCCCACCAGAGGTTTTACCCTCACCACCACCATGTGGATGATCTACAGGATTCATGACAACACCTCTTACATGAGGTCTCCAACCAAGCCATCTATTTCTTCCAGCTTTACCTAAGTTAATATTTTTTTGATCAGGATTAGACACTGTACCTATCGTAGCTATACAATCTAAAGGTACTAATCTCAATTCCCCAGACTTTAGTTTAATCTGTGCATATCCTGAATCTTTACCTACTAAATCTACCGATGTACCTGCTGATCTTGCAATTTGACCACCTTTACCCACTTTCATTTCAACGTTATGTAAAGTAGTACCTATAGGAATATATCTTAAAGGCAAACAATTACCAATTTTTATATCTGCATCTTTGCTTGATATTATCTTATCTCCTACTACTAGTTTTTGTGGAGCTAGAATATAAGCATACTCATCATCTTCATATTTAATTAAAGCGATAAAGGCAGTTCTATTAGGATCATATTCTATTCTTTCAACTATAGCAGAAATATCTAATTTATTTCTTTTAAAATCAATAACACGATATAGTCTTTTATGACCTCCACCTCTGTGCCAAACAGTGATTCTACCCTGATTATTTCTTCCACCTGTTTTAGATATCCCTTTAGTTAGAGACTTAAAAGGCCTACCTTTCCATAAACTAGTTCTATCAACTTGAACTAACTCTCTCAAAGAAGGGGTCATTGGATTAAAACTTTTTAAAGCCATTTATTTAATTCCTCCGGCAAAATCAAAATATTGATCTTTTTCTAATGTTACCACAGCTTTTTTTCTATCAACTTGACGCCCGATAACTCCCTTAAATCTCTTTTTTTTACCTTTGATATTTAAGATATTTATTTTTTTTACTTTTACTTTAAATATTTCTTCTATGGCTTTTTTAACAACAAGCTTCTCAGCGAGTTTATCTACATAAAAAGTGTATTTATTTTGTTCTGCAAGAAGCGTGGTTTTTTCTGTAATAACAGGTCTTCTAATTAAATCATAATATTTATAAACACTCATTTTAACCTCTCTTCTAAAACATTCACTGCTTCTTGTGATAAGAATACATATTCATGTCTTATTATGTCATAAACATTTGCACCTGTTTGCGGAACAACTACTGTATTATAAATATTTTGTGCTGCTAAAGAAAAATTAACATCTACTTCATTACCATCTATTACAAAGAAACTTTTACCTTGAAACTTATTTAGCATCTTAATAAGATTAGAGGTTCTAGGCGTTGCTAACTTTAAAGAATCTATAACTAATAATTTTCCTTCAGAAAATTTTTCGGACAAAGCATGGATTAAGCCAAGTTTTCGTACTTTTTTAGGTAATTTAGTTGCATGACTACGTACTACAGGACCATGAATTACACCACCTCCACGCATCTGTACAGATCTTAAAGAACCTTGTCTTGCATTCCCTGTACCCTTTTGTTTAAAAGGTTTTTTTGTAGTACCTGATACTTCTGATACAGTCTTAGTTTTATGCGTACCAGACATTGCTTTAGCTCTCTGCCAATCAATAATTTGCTTTATTATATCATCTCTAATAAACTCCACAGCAAATATATCTTTGTTTAAAACAACCTCACCGACTTCTTCATTAGCAAGATTTAACATTTTAGTTTTCATTTTTTTCAACCTATACATTCTTATATAAAGTCTTTTATTTTTATGCAGTTATTGAAATCTTTTTTATTGCATCTTTTATTGAAATATATGAACCTTTATGTCCAGGTATGCTTCCCTGAATCATAATAAGCCCTTGCTCTTTATCAATTGCAAATATTTTTAAATTTTGGATAGTAACTTGACTACAACCCATATGTCCAGCCATTTTTTTACCTTTAAAAACTTTTCCTGGATCTTGTCTTTGACCAGTAGAACCATGTGAACGATGCGATATTGAAACACCATGAGAAGCTTCAAGACCTCTAAAATTATGTCTCTTCATACTACCAGCAAATCCTTTACCTATAGTAGTAGCTGTTACATCTATAAATTGTCCTGCCGTAAAATGATCTACTTCTAAAGTGGCTGCTATATCAATAAAATTATCTTCAGAGATTCTAAATTCTTTTAATTTAGTTTTAGGAGATACTTTAGCATTAGCAAAAACTTGTTTCATAGGCTTAGTGACTTTAGATATTTTTTTATCTTTTATACCTATAACTAAAGCATTATAACCATGTTTTGTAGAAATTTTATGTCCTACTACTTGACAATCATTAACTTTCACTAGTGTTAATGGAACTCTCTTCCCATTACTATTAAAAATAGTAGTCATCCCAACTTTTTGAGCAATTATTCCGGTTCTCATTATTCCCCACTCTCTAATTCAATCACTACATCAACACCTGCTGCCAAATCAACTTTACTTAAAGCATCAACAACTGCTGGATTTGGATCATCTATCACCAATAATCTTTTTTGTGTTCTAATTTCGTACTGCTCCCTCGATTTTATATGGACATGGGGAGATCTATTTACAGTAAATCTTTGAATTTTTCTAGGTAAAGGAATAGGACCACTAATATTAGCAAATGTTCTTTTAACAGCATTAACTATCTCTTTAGTAGCCTGATCAAGACTACGATGATCAAATGACTTTAAACGAATTTTAATTTTATTTTTCATTTAACAAACCTTAATTATAAACAGCAAGATGATTTTACATCTTAAAACACAAATACCTATTATTAAAATAATAGGTATTATAAAGTAGACTAATGAATTACTTGAGTAACTACACCAGCACCTACTGTTCTACCACCCTCACGAATGGAGAATTTTAAACCTTGCTGCATAGCAATAGGAGAAATTAGCTTAACTTTGAAAGTAGCATTATCACCAGGCATCACCATTTGTTTATCAGCTGGTAATTCTATTGTACCTGTAACGTCTGTTGTTCTGAAATAGAATTGTGGACGATAGTTATTGGTAAATGGAGTATGACGTCCACCTTCATCTTTGCTCAGCACATATACTTCAGCTTCAAATTCATCATGAGGTGTTATACTACCAGGTTTTGCAAGAACTTGTCCTCTTTGTACAGCTTCTCTATCTATACCACGTAATAATATACCAATATTATCCCCAGCCTCACCGCTATCAAGAAGCTTTCTAAACATTTCAACACCAGTACATGTAGAAGTTTGGGTATCTTTTATTCCAACTATTTCTACAGGCTCACCAACTTTAATTTTACCCGCTTCAATTCTACCTGTTACAACTGTTCCTCTTCCTGAAATAGAGAACACATCTTCGATAGGCATTAAGAAAGGCTTTTCAGTTTCTCTAGTAGGCTGTGGAATATAATTATCTACCGCATCCATTAATTCATGGATAGCTTTTTCACCTTCAGGTTTTCCTTCTAAAGCTTGAAGAGCAGAACCTCTAATTATTGGTATCTCATCACCAGGAAAATCATATTTTGATAATAATTCTCTTACTTCCATTTCTACTAATTCAAGTAGGTCAGGATCATCAACCATATCAATTTTGTTTAAGAACACTACCATTTTAGGCACGCCCACTTGCTTTGCTAATAATATATGTTCTCTAGTTTGTGGCATCGGACCATCAGCAGCAGAAACAACTAATATTGCACCATCCATTTGAGCAGCACCTGTGATCATGTTCTTTACATAGTCAGCATGTCCTGGACAGTCTACGTGTGCATAGTGCCTACTTTTAGTCTCATATTCCACGTGAGCAGTTGATATTGTTATACCTCTTTCTTTTTCTTCAGGAGCGGCATCAATTTCATCATACTTTTTAACTTTGATATCTTTATTATCTTTTCCAAGAACCATTGTTATTGCGGCTGTCAAAGAAGTTTTTCCATGATCGACGTGACCGATAGTACCGATATTAACATGCGGTTTGGTTCTTTCAAACTTTGCTTTTGCCATATGTTTTACTCTCTTACAATTTTTTAAGTTTAATACAAGTTAATTTTAAAGTGCGTTTTTTGCTAAATTTATTTTTTACCACTATTATTTAATGGAGCGGGTGATGGGAATCGAACCCACACAGCCAGCTTGGAAGGCTAGAACTCTACCATTGAGCTACACCCGCAACTAAACACCAATTTTATTGAGAATTACCATTCTACACGATTAGATTTTATTTTTAAATATAATTAACGATATAAAATGATAAGTTTAAAAATGATATGCTTCCCTGAACCATTTAAGTGGTGGAGAGAGAAGGATTTGAACCTTCGAACGCTTACGCGGGCAGATTTACAGTCTGCTGCCATTGACCACTCGGCCACCTCTCCTAAAGAATTTACTGTATTAGTTATAGACTAATTCACTTTAAAAGACAATATAAATTAGTATTAGGACTTAATAAAACTTCTTGCCGAAGCATCAAATAAACAAATAGCAGCTTGCACATTTTATTTTTAGTTGTAACCTTCTATAATAAATATTATCTTCTGTCAATAACAAATTACCAAAGGTTTTCAATAACATGCAAAATAAAAAGCTGGATTCTAAAAATTACTACTATATTTATGGCAAACATCCTGTATTTTCAGCTCTGAACAATCCAAAACGCCAAATTAAGAATATTTTATGCACTCAAATGATCTTTGATACAAATAAAAAATTAATAAGCTCCAAACCTTATAAAATTGTTAATAATGATGTTTTATCTAAAAAAATAGAAAATCAACATCATCAAGGGATAGCAGCAGAAGTTAAGCCAATTTTTTCCCATAATATAGAGGACATCAACATAAAAAATCTAAAATGTAAGATTGCAATTCTTGATCAAATAACTGATCCACAAAATATTGGTGCAATTATTCGAAGTGCAGCAGCTTTTAATATAGATGCTATAATCTTAACCCTAGATAATTCACCAAATGAAAATGGCACTATAGCTAAAGCGGCTTGTGGAACTTTAGAACTAATAAAAATTATTAAAGTAACCAATCTAAACTCATGTATACATTATTTAAAAAAGCATAGTTTTTGGATTATAGGGCTAACTGGAGAAGCCAATGATTATTTTACTGATAAATTAATCTCAGAGAAAATAGCCTTGGTATTTGGTTCAGAAGATAAAGGAATGCGAAGATTAGTCCAAGAAAATTGTGATCACTTAGCAAAAATTCCTATTTCTGATAAAGTAGAAAGCCTTAACGTATCGAATGCTGCTTCTATAATTTTTCACTCACTATGGGATCATTAACAATGATGAAATATTTTGAACAAATCGACCACTTTTATCTGAGATATGAAAGTTTGATTTCAGCGACTAGAAGTCGTATATTACGCTAAAGCTTATTCGTGAGTCTTACTGTGATTGGACTTTACACAAATTACCATTATAAATCAAGATAAAATTTGTCCCAATAAAAAACTTGCATTAAGCAAATATTGGTATGTAGTTGATATTATCAACAATACAATTATGACGATATGCAAGAGCTACAAACTCGGATTCAACAGTTTAGGAGTGAGTTAT
>CAZJDC010000006.1:0-16443 GCA_964544715.1 uncultured Rickettsia sp.
CAGATTCTTATATGAGGTGGCATATTAGCAAAAATGTGTATATGATCGCTTGATAATACTCCATTTTCTATTTCAATACCTAATTCTTTTGCAACCTGTGCAATAATTTCTTGAACCCTCTTTTTGACATCGTAAGTTAATATTACTTATATCGATACTTTGTAATCCACACTCTGTGTATAGTGAAAGTAAGGAGTCTTAAAGCCCTCGGAGCTGCAGCAAGTTACCTAATACGTGGCTACTGCGGTCTGATAAGACGACGTAGACACTTTTTCAAGTTCATCAAGTATATATACTTGACGTGGGTTAAAAAATCTCTAATATATAGTTCTAGCCAATTAGGTTAGACAAAAATCAATGACAATTAACCAAAATAATTCAAACCATACTTTTGCAAGTCATTATTTAGATAATTTCCTTCATAAAATCAACAAGTTAATAAATAAACTTTCAGACTATATTTGGCCAATAAGACGCCAAGAGCTTTCTAAGTTTTTATTCATTACTTTGTTAATGTTTTGTATTTTATTTATTCAAAATTTAATCAGAGCTTTAAAAGATAGTATAGTTACTACGATGATTGGAGCGGAAACAATTTCCTTTCTAAAATTCTGGGGAGTAATGCCATCTGCATTTTTAATGACTGCTATTTATGTAAAACTTGTAAATAGAATGAAAGCAGAAAATATATTCTATCTTATTATCTCAATATTTTTAGCATTGTTTGCTCTTTTTGCTTACGTTATTTTCCCAAATCATGAGATATTACATTTAAGTCCAACTACTGCGCAAAATTTAATTGCAATTCTGCCTAATTTAAAATGGTTTATTTTACTTCTATCAAAATGGAGTTTGTCGCTATTTTATATAATAGCTGAATTATGGCCAAATGTAGCTTTTGCACTGCTTTTTTGGCAGTTTGTAAATAATATAACTACTGTTGAAGAATCGCAAAGGTTTTATCCTTTATTCGGATTACTTAGTCAAACAGGGATTTATTTAGCAGGACGGTTTTTAGAAAATTTAAGTCACATTAATGAGTATGTAGCCACTAAATTTTTATTGCAGGAATCTTTTCATACTCTTTCCATGCAGATTATACTAACCATAGTATTGATTTTAGGGATAATAGGTATTAAGACTTTTTGGCTGCTTAATCATAAAGTACTAGATAAAGAACATATGGCATTATTGCGTTTTAAAGCAAAGAACAAAACCATGACCATTGCCGAAAGCTTTCAGATGACCCTTTCTTCAAGACATATTAGATTAATTGCAACTTTATTGATTTGTTATGGTATTGCTATAAATTTAGTGGAAGGTCCTTGGAAAGCAGCTGCTACTAAAATATACAAAACTCCGACTGAATATGCTGCTTTTATCGGTAATTATTTGAGTTATACAGGAGCTTTTACTATTATTTTTGTTATACTTGGTTCAAATATAGTTAGAAAACTCGGTTGGTTTACGGCAGCTATTATTACTCCTGTAATAGTTTTTACTACAGGTATATTATTTTTTGCTGTTAATAATTTTGAAAGTTCTGCTGGTTTGATAATAGCAAGCTTTATCCTTACCGATCCAGCTTTAATTGCTATAACTATAGGTGCTATTCAAAATGTACTTAGTAAATCAAGTAAATATACTTTATTTGATTCAACAAAAGAAATGTCTTATGTACCGTTAGATAAGGAAATAAAGATAAAAGGAAAAGCTGCAGCTGATGTACTTGGTACAAAACTTGGAAAATCAGGAAGTGCATTTTTACAATCTCTTGTTTTTATTATTTTGCCTTCTGCAAGTTATCAATCTATCTCTGTATGTTTAATGTTTATATTTATAATCACCTGTTTAATATGGTTTTGGGCAGTAAAAGAATTAAACAGAGAATATAAAAATCTGTTAAACTGTCTCAATAAAAAATAATTTTCTTCTTGCTATTGCTCACAAACTATTATTAAAATTAATTTAAAATATAGCGTGGAGGTTTTATGAGTAAAGATAATGATCCTAATATAGAAGAAATTATACAAGAGTTTGATCCAATAGCACATAAAGAGTTCACTGAAGCAGAAAAGCAAGAACAAACGAGACAAGAGCAAGAGTTGTTTGAGTCTGAGGGTGATCATATTGTTATTACTAGTGCTCTAACAGGAGATATATCAGGAGATGGCTTTATAGATCCAATAACTGAAGCTATTCGAAAAGAAATACTGGAAAAGCAGCGTGATTTAATAAGAAATCATCTATTAACAGAAAATGCAGAAAATCCTGATCTAAAACCTAATTTTGAAAGTGATGCAAAATTTAGAGATTTTTTAAAAACTTTAAATGAAGATCAAAGTAAAAGAGAATTATACGATAAAGCTTTAGAAAATCCTGAGCTTAAAAAAGGATTAGAAAATATAGAAATAGCAGGCTATAAAAACGTTCATAAGACGCATAGTGCAGAAAACTATCGTGAAAATAAAATTAAAGAAGAACAAGAAGAGTTGTTAAGAAAGTACCTTAATAATGATCCTGTTTATTCAGAAGAAGCAAAAGATAAAGAACAATTCAAACAATTTCTAGCAAACCTTAATGCGGGAGAAAGACAAAGTGTATACGATAAAGCTTTATCTGATGAGCAGTTTAAAGGGCAGTATGAAAACATTAGACAAGAATATGCCAATAAATATGTTGGCGGATTCAGGTCAATGCAGTGGGAAAATCAAGTAAGTGCAGGGGATCTGAGATCAACAGTAATTAAAAATGATGCTGGTGAAGAAATGTGTACATTAGCCGAAAAAACTCATAAAACTGCTCCGATGACGGTGTATAACCAAGATGGTACTCCAGTTACAGTTAATTCATATAGAACGGTAGACTTTCCTATAGATCTTGAAGGAAAAAGTGGCACGATACATTTATCGCTTGTTGCACAAAATAAAGACGGTAAGTCTAATAATGCACTACGTTTTACTGCACATTATGAAGCAGATCCGCATCCTGATGGTACTCCTAAACTTAAAGAAATAAGCTCACCGCAACCTATAAAATTTATGGGAAAAGATGAAAATGCAGTAGGTTATATAGAGCATGGTGGAGAGATTTATACGCTGCCTGTAACACGAGGCAAATATGAAGCCATGATAAAAGAGGTTGCAATAAACCAAGGGCAGAGTGTTGATGTCTTACAAACTATCGATCAAGATATTTATAAAGTGCAAGGAGGTGAAAAATCTTTATCTTCAAAGCAAATAGATCCAACAAATGAAAAACCTATTAAAACTAAAAAGACAGAAATACCTGAACCTCAATCGGGAATAACTTCTAACCCAGTGCCTCCTATAACACCTGTTAGTTCAGGGCACAATCCTGAGATTTCACAAATGCAACAACTACAACAAGCTGAGTTTTCACAGCCGCAGTCACAACCACAAAATCCTGACTCTAAAGAAATAATTGATGCAGCATCAGGCTTATCGCAAGCTATGCAGAATTTATTAGATCAGTTGAATAAAGATTTAAAAAATACAAATGAACCTTCTGGATTAATTGGTGCAGTTGCAAGACAAATCTTAGGAGATCAAGAAACAAGCTTTGATGAAAAACAAGTAGGAATGAATGCTTTAACTAAAAACATACTAGGTAATAAAGAGCTTCCAGAAGAGGTAAGGGTAGAGGATATAGGTGCTCTATTAGAGAATATAAATAAAGAAGATAATGCTTTATCAGAATCACAAAAAGGAATGCTGCTAAAAGATATGATGACTGCTATTCTAAATACAGATGATTTAGGTTTAGCTTCTAAAAAACAGTTAGCAGAAAAGATAACTGACTCTGCTTTAGAGCTTAATGAGCAAGATATAAGATGGCATACTGATGCTGTACTATATAGTAACCTTAATAAAGGTGAAAAAGGAGAAGTATTTGAAGTAATAAGAAATAGAATAGAAGCTTCTAAGCATGATGCTCAAGAAAAAAGTCAATTAAAAAGTGATGTACTAGATAAATCTAGGGAAGCAGGAATTTTAAGCCCAGCGCAAGAGCAATTAATACGACAAAATTTAGATAAAATTAAAGAACAACACGCAGCAGAAGAGACAATAAAAACAGTTCAAGGTATTTTATATGATCCTTTATCTGACGATGTAAAAAAGACAGAGGCAATAAAAATTATCACTACAGATGTTCTAGATGGTCCAGCTCAAACAGAGGTAAAAGGTAAGATAGTTGAGAAGATTACTAAAGTAGTTTCTCAAAGTCCTTTAGATATTAAAGATAAAGTAGGTATTATTGAAGTTGTGGGCAAGGCTATAATTAGTCATAAAACCATGTCCGTACCAGAGAAAGCTACTATTGCTTCATTTGCAGAAGATAGAGTTGTAAAAAGCACAGCTGCACTAAAAGATAAAGAATTAATGACTAAAGGTTTGATAGATGGAATTCATAAGGGTTTAGGAAATCCAGGTCCTGAGGTAGCATCTGAAATAACTCAAAGTGTTGTTAAAAGCATTAAAGCTAATGCGCTACTTGAAGAAAAATCTACTCTTGAAAACAGAGCAAACGCAGCAATATTAGAAAGAGAAATGCAGAATTTAACTGTAGGGTTACAAGAACAAGATTTAGCACAAAATAAACCAGAGAAATATATAGTTCAAGCTGCAAGCGAAACAATGGAAGCTTTAGGAAAGCTTAATGAAGCTGCTAAGCCTGGATTTGAAAAAGAAGCTGTTGAAGAAGCTTCATTAAAACAATCAAAAGAACAAACAGAAAAACCTATAATATCTGAACAAGAAAAAGTTGTACAAGACACTTCAAGTAGGTTAAATGATATGTCTCAATTTATAAGTAAAAAAGTGCATAACCTTCGTAGATTTCTTGATGAACGCGAATATCTTAAAACTAATGAAGAAAAGAAAGCTAAATCAGAAAAGCAAGCTAAAGATTTAACTGGCAAGTTTAATGAAAGATCTTCTACTGAAGACAAGTTAAAGTTTATTCAGGATAATTTAATTGATAATAAAGATTTATCCAAAGATGCTCGTTTAAAAGCTATAGATCATTTATTACAAGAACAACAGGTAGAAAAAAGAAGTCTAGCTGTCTCGGGACAATCTCAAGATAAAACAGAAGATGTAAGAACTTTATCAGGCAAGTCTGAATTAAAACCTATAAGTAAAGATGAGCAGGATATTGAAAGAGCTAAAATGGTTATGGGAAAAGATAAAGTTAATATTAAAGATAATGTAGCAATTATGACAAAATTGATGGATGCAAAAAATACTATACACTCAGAAAGTCCTATAGTATCTAATACTAAAGCTCCTAATAATAAAAAAGGACAATCATTTCCATGATGCAAATTTATTAGAGCGTGGCTCATTCCCCCTGTTATCCCGTAGCTTGCTAACTTATCTTATACTAGAATGCAAAATCAAGACAAAATTCAAGACATAGGTCAGTTACAAATGACTTTGTTCATATGCTGGCTACTCTGATAAATTATCAAATATCTGACAATAAACCTTCTATCAAATCTCTCTTGATAGGCTGAATTTATAAAGTATTATAATAATTTGACTATAATCTTAACAAGAATATAAAATATGAAAACAGCCTTTATCTTACCAGGTCAAGGGTCGCAAACAATTGGCATGGGCAAGGATTTTTACGATAATTTTAAACATGCAAAAGAAACATTTCAAACAATTGATGAAGCACTAAACCGAAAACTTACTGATATAATTTTTAATTCTACTTCGGAACAATTAACATTAACTACTAACGCACAGCCAGCACTAATGGCTGTATCTATGGCAATAATCAATACTATAAAAGCCGAAACCGGTAAAAATATCACTCAGCTTTGCGATTATGTTGCCGGTCACTCACTCGGTGAGTACTCTGCCTTATGTGCTGCCGAAAGTATCAACCTTGAGACAGCGGCAAAACTATTGAATACACGCAGCAGCTCCATGCAAGAAGCCTGCCCTGCAAATGTTGGTGCTATGGCGGCTTGCATCGGAATATCCATTAAGGAGCTTGAGACAATAGTAAAAGAAAGTCTATGCGAAATAGCAAATGATAATATTGAGGGGCAAATAGTTATTAGTGGTAAAATTGAGGCTATAGATCATGCTATTAATCTTGTTAAAGAAGCAGGTTATAGAACAATAAAGATAAAAGTTAGTGCTCCATTCCACTGTAGCTTAATGAAGCCGGCGGAGAAGAATATGTACATAGCTCTTGATAAAGCAATAATTAACAAACCTTTAATACCAGTAATTCAAAATTATACTGCAAAGCCTGTATTAGATCCTGAGAAAATTAAGCAAAATCTCATTTTACAAATATGCGGACGAGTTAGATGGCGTGAGACTTTAGAGTTATTGAATGATCTAGACATTACCCATATAGTAGAAATAGGTGCTGGTAATGTACTGACAGGTATGCTGAGAAAAATCAACTACCCATTTAAACTCAGTAATATAAGTAACGTAGAAGATATGAAAATATTTCTGCAATCTTATGCTATTACGAATTAAATTTTTTGCTAATGTCTGAAACTTAATAAAAAAATAAGCTAGAAAGAGCTAATAGAAAATTAGCTGCAATGTTTTTAAATTTAATTATTCTATAATCTATATTATGGAAAATAAATATAATAAACCGATGTGGGAAGGACAATTTCTAAACCCTAACTAATATATGTCTTTTTTTACCCGCGGAGAGTTTAATAACCTTATTATCAAGTAAGAAAGTAGTATTAATTACCATATTTTCGTCTTCTACAAGCTCATCATTTACCTTAGCACCTTTTCCTCTTATAAGTTTGCGTGCTTCTGATTTAGAGATAGCAAGACCTGCCTCATGAAATATCTCAAATGCAGTAATACCAGCTTGTAATATTTCCGGCTCTAAAACTAGAGTAGTCAAGTTCTCATCAATTTTTCCTTGCTCAAATATTTTTACCGCAGTTTCTAAAGAAATCTTAGCTTCTTGCTCTCCATGACAAAGTTTAGTGAGATCATAAGCAAGATGCTTCTTAGCTGCATTAATATCTTCAGCTACTAAACGTTCAAATGCTGTAAGCTCTTCGTTCGTTAGCTCACTATATAATTTAGCAAATCTAATCACATCAGCATCTTCACAATTACGCCAATATTGGTAATAATCATACGGGCTTAGCAAATCTTCGTTAAGCCATACAGCACCTGCAGCCGTTTTACCCATCTTAGCACCTGAAGAGGTGGTAAGTAGCGGCGTTGTCATGCCAAAAACTTCCTTACTACATATTTTACGAGTTAAGTCCGCTCCCATTACGATATTACCCCATTGATCACTACCACCAAGTTGTAGGATACAATTATAATGCTTGCTTAAATAGTAAAAATCATAGGCTTGCAGTAACATATAGTTAAACTCCAAAAAGCTTAAATGTTGTTCTCGCTCTAGTCTTAACTTTACTGAATCCATAGTTAGCATGCGGTTTACAGAAAAATGACTACCAAAATCCCGCAAGAAATCTAAATAATGAAGCGAGTCTAGCCATTCCGCATTATCAAGCATTATAGCATCACTTTCACCATCACCAAACTTGATAAATTTCGATAAGGATTTTTTAATTCCTTCGGCATTTTTTGCTATGTCTGCTTTAGTGATAGTTTTACGTGCTTCATCTTTGCCTGCAGGATCGCCGATTTTACTCGTACCACCGCCGATAATTACTATCGTCTTATGCCCATACTTTTGAAGTAGCCTAAGTATCATTATCTGCATTAAACTACCGATATGCAAAGAGGTCGCAGTACAGTCAAAACCAATATAAGCAGCAATTTTACTTTCTTGCGTTATACTAGTTAACCGCTCCAAATCAGTACATTGATGGCAATATCCTTTATTTTTCAATTCTTTTATAAAAGTCATAATAATTATTTAATTAAATAAACTTAATAAGAAATTTTGATAATCTCTTTGGAAGTACAAAATTCTGGAAAGTTCTATTATGGAAAAACTCCTATGTAAACTTTCAAGGATAGCATTAAAATTGCTAAAGAGTGGAATTTGTCAAGGTTCGACAATTGCCGAAAAAAGAGAATTTTTAAATTTGGTATTTGCGAACCTTCTGGCTTTTCCGTTCGATAAAATGCAAGAAATTGCTAATTATCCCAACTGTGGCGGAGAGAGAGGGATTCGAACCCTCGATACGGTATGACCCGTATAACGGTTTAGCAAACCGCCGCCTTCGGCCACTCGGCCATCTCTCCATTTATGTAGGGCTATTTTATATCAGTTAATTAAAATAATTTCCAGAGTTATTTTTTTCATTTATATATTTTTTTAAGTATATTGTTATCAATGTTCACTAATTCTGTAATATTCTTCCTTCTAATATTCATCACACTATTATTCCTAATAATAAATTTTGATAGTTAAAAGCCTCGAATTATCTTGCTTTTTTATGCTGAATTTCCTGCCTTACGTGGGAAAAATGCCACATAAAGGACCGTTGTCGATCTTCCCAACACCTCCCCCGTGGTTTGGCTGAACATATAAGAGTCCTTTGGCTGAACATAACAATAAAACCTGTGCACAATGACGTTTTATTACTTCTTATCCATATCAGCGAACACTTCTTCCCATGAGCCAGTAGTTGCTGCTTTTGAATATTCAGTTGCTCTATTTTCAAAGAAATTTGTATGCTCAACACCGTTTAGCATTTCATCAAGCCATGGCAGAGGATTATTTTTTACCATGTAAATATCTTTTAATCCTAACTGAAATAAACGCCTATCTGCGATATATCTAATATATAATCTTACCTCATCAGCCGTTAATCCTTCAATTCCCCCTACTTCAAAAGCAAGAGCAATAAATGCATCTTCAAAATGTACAATAGTTGTACAAGCTTTATAGATACGACTACGTAAATTTTCTGTCCAAACTTCAGGATTTTCTCTAACAAAAGTTTTAAAGAGCGTAATAATAGAATTAGTATGCAGCGTTTCATCACGCACTGACCAAGCAATAATCTGTCCCATACCTTTCATTTTATTAAAACGTGGAAAATTAAGCATAATAGCAAAAGAGGCAAATAACTGCAATCCTTCGGTAAAAGCACCAAATACTGCAAGCGTAGTTGCAATATCTTCGTGAGTGGCAACTCCAAATTGCTGCATATAATCATATTTATCTTTCATTTCCTTATATTTAAGAAATACAGAATATTCTACTTCAGGCATTCCAACAGTATCAAGCAAATGCGAGTATGCTGCAATATGTACTGTTTCCATATTAGAAAAAGCAGATAGCATCATTAACACTTCAGTCGGCTTAAATACTCTTGAATAATGCTTCATATAGCAATTATTTACTTCAATATCAGCTTGTGTAAAAAAGCGAAATATTTGCGTTAATAGATGCTTTTCACCTGGTGTTAAGTTGTATTTCCAATCTTTAACATCATCAGCAAGCGGCACTTCTTCTGGTAGCCAATGAATTTTTTGTTGAGTATGCCAAGCTTCATATGCCCAAGGATATGAAAATGGTTTATAGATCGGATTTGTATCAAGTAATGACATATGATTTCTTTTTATTTATTTTTTAATTTTTCTATTTCTTGTTTAGATAATCCCGTGAAATTTGCTATCTGTTCAATAGTTTTTCCCTGTTGTAACATCATATTTATTAATTCAGATTTCCTTTCTTCTTTTCTTTCCTCTTGGCCTTTATTATACTTACATTAATTGAATCTATAAAAATCTTGGCATATTAACGTTCCTATCTCATCTTTAGCTAATAATGATCAAGATCTATAAAATAGATAATAAAGGTAGTTCAAATGATTTTTGCCCTTTGCAGTATTTATTGTCTTATGCTAGGTTACACACTTCTCTTCTTCAGGTAAAGCTTAAAAAGCCGAGGTAATCACTATCACCACTACGGGAGTTCGTGCCCTATACAGCTGCCCTATTTGTCAATTGTGAAGAAGAAGGCTACAATCGTAAAAAACTATACTGTTTACAAAGCATTATTATTACTGGCACGCTAAGCATTCTTCATATTTATTAGCTTCGGCTCGCTCGTCATTGTGTTTTTCTAAATCTTTAAAATCTCCCTTTAATACATCATGCGAAACTTTATCAGCTCGCTGAATTGATGTCGATCTACAATAGTAGAGACTTTTCACTCCTTTTTTCCAAGCTTTAAAATGAATATCATTTAGATATTTTTTGCTCACATTACCGGGTAAAAAGACATTCAAAGATTGTGCCTGAGTAATATAAAGAGTGCGGTCACTTGCTAGCTCTATCAACCAATTTTGATCAATTTCATATGCAGTTTTAAAGACTTGCTTTTCTTCTTCAGTTAAGAATGTTAGGTGCTGCACTGATCCTTCGTGAGTACTAATGGAAGACCAAACTTGATCATTATTAAATCCTTTTTCCTCTAATAACTTTTCTAAATGTTTATTACGTACATTAAAAGAACCAGTTAGGGTTTTCTGTACAAAACTGTTAGCGGCAAACGGCTCTATTCCCGGTGATGCATTGCCTGCTATCACTGAAATTGAAGCAGTAGGAGCTATTGCTGTTTTGTTACTAAAACGCTCATTACTGCCTGCATCCAATGCATCAGGACAAGCACCTTTCTCTTTACCAATTTTAATAGATGCTTCCTCTACTTCTGCCGATACATATTCAAATATTTTCTTATTCCAAACCTTTGCCATAACAGATTCTATCGGTACTTTTTTCATTTGCAGGAATGAGTGGAATCCCATAACACCAAGACCAACACTTCGCTCACGAAAAGCTGAGTATTTAGCTCTTGCCATAGTATCAGGTGCTTTTTTAATAAAATCTTCTAAAACATTATCAAGAAATAGCATAATAGTTGGTATGAATTCTTTATCATCTTTCCATTCTTCATAATATTCTAAATTGAGAGAAGAAAGACAACAAACGGCAGTTCTTGATTTACCTAGATGATCAATACCGGTTGGTAATGTAATTTCACTGCAGAGATTAGACATCTTAACATATAAACCTAACTTTTTATGATGCTTCGGTATCGACTTATTAACACTATCAATAAATAATAGATAAGGCTCGCCGGTTTCTATTCTGGTAGTCAGTAACTTTACCCATAAATCCCTCGCTCTAACCTTACCTACCATTTTTGTGGTAGCAGGACTAATAAGCTCGAAGTCTGTATTATTTTCAACAGCCTGCATAAATTTATCAGTTATGGCAATACCGTGGTGAATATTAAGAGATTTTCGGTTAACATCCCCACCTGTTGGACGTCTTATGTCAATAAATTCTTCGATTTCAGGGTGGTCAATAGGTAGATATACTGCTGATGAGCCTCGTCTAATTGATCCTTGAGAAATAGCAAGAGTCATAGAATCCATGACCTTAATAAAAGGTATAATACCCGATGAATGCCCCTTATTATGGATTGTTTCGTTAATAGATCTAACATTACCCCAATAACTTCCTATTCCGCCACCATGTGAGGCAAGCCAAACATTTTCCGTCCATAAATTTACTATATCATCTAAGCTATCATCCGTCTCATTCAAAAAACAAGAGATAGGTAGCCCTCTATCAGTGCCACCATTACTTAAAATTGGTGTTGCAGGCATAAACCACATTTTGCTCATATACTCATATAGCTTCTGAGCATGCTCTTTATTTTCAGCATAATAACTAGAAACACGAGCAAATAAATCTTGAAAATCTTCGCCTTTCATAAGATATCGATCTCGCAAAATTGCTTTACCAAAAGGTGTAAGTAAATCGTTATAATTATTATTGATATTTATTTGAAATGTATTTTTTTTTGCTGTGATCATTATAAGTACTAATGGGGTTGGTAGAAGCTAATTATTTATAATATATACCTTGTTAGATATATACATCTAATAAATAATATACACGAAGATTAACTTGGAAAAGAGCAAAAATCCTTAAATCCCGTGGAACGGAGCGTACATTTTAGTATGTGAGTACCCTCGGTCTTATAAGACATTGAGCCAACTTTTCAAGTTCTATCTGAGTAGAAAACTTTTTCTTCAGTAAACACTAGAATAAGAGTTTATTCAACATAAATATTTATAATTATTTTAGATTTACCCCTTGACAGTGGATAGTTCAAAGCAAACTCAAGCGAGTATTAAAATTCCTTAAATTTTATAAATTATTCAAGATAGTTGCATTTTTTGTTCACTATAAATATTTTCTAGATACGTATAGCTGATAAATAGTGGGTTACGGGTATATTGATAATAGTACTTTGGTTATAAATTAGTTAAAAGATACAGGTTTTAAACTAAGGTAGTATCTTGACATAATTTTAGCAAAGAGTTGATAGGTTATGTGCATCAGTTTCACAGATTCTTATATGAGGTGGAATATTAGCAAAAATATGTATAGGAGCGATTGACACTACTACATTTTCTAGTTTAATACCTAATTCTGTTGCTACCTCTGTGCAATAATTTCTCGAACCCTCTTGGTTGTACCTCCAAAAAGAGACTATCAATTTTAGTAGCCATGATTAGAAATTGCCTTAATTCCATTAAAACTATTTAAAAAAAAACGAGAAACTAAACTATCGAAATCTTCAAGCATCATTTCCAATAATTTAGGTTTTGGTTTTAGCTGATAGTATTTAACTGTTAATTTAGCATCGATTTTTCTCTCATCTTGTAGCCATTTTAAGGCTGTATCCTCATTACCTACACTATCTACTAGCTTTAGTTTTACAGCTTGACGACCTGAATATACTCTACCATCAGCAAGTTTTTTGACTTCTTCTAAAGGCAGTTTACGTCTTTCAGAAACAAGCTCAATGAAAAAATTGTAAGTATCTTCGATATTTTCCATAATAGCTACCCTTACATTTTCAGTTAGTTTTTCAGTAGGGTTTGGTACCGCTTTCAGCTCACCTGATTTAAAATTAAGAAAGGTAATACCGAGCTTTTGGGCAAGGTCTGTTACCTCAACAGTCTGCAATATCACCCCGATTGAACCGGTAATAGTACCATTATGACTTATAATATAATCACCGGCAAGAGAGATTAAATAACCCCCGCTTGCTGCCATTGTCCCCATAACTATAACTACTGGCTTTTTTTCGGATATTTTAAGCAAAATATTATAAATTTTTTCTGATCCTACTACTGTACCGCCTGGAGAATTCACGTTAACTATTAAGGCTTTAATATGAGAATCATCAACAATGTTCTTAAGCTTTTTATCGCGTTTTTCATCTTCAAGTATTATACCGTCAATTAATACCGAAGCTATATAATCATCATTATGATTAGTTAGAACTTCTATTGGAGCAAAATCTTTACAAATTAGACACAACAAAATACCAATTAAAATAATTGCTATTAACTTCCAGACTAATAAACGATATTTTATTTGTCTTCTTTCAATTAAATAATCAGGTGTTATATGCATTTTGCAATATATTTTTTTATATTGTGTTTGTGTTTGTTGTCGTCCCGTGGCTTGTACATGGGGATCGATTTCTCTCTGTCATCCCGGAACTTGATCGCACAACTGTCGAAAGTTACAAATATTATCATAATGTGAGTTCTATAAGGCTTGGGTCTCCTCCACACAAAATCACCATATCTCTGACAATTTCTTTTTCAAGAGCTAAAGTAAATATGATTAATAAAATTGCGGCTATCAATATACAGTAAATATACACCAGTCATTCCATTCGAGTTGTAGCTAATAAAATGCTAAAATTGTAAGTGTTGCTTGAGAAATTTAAACAATACCTCTATATCCCATCTTTTTTTATAAGCCTCTCCCACCTCTTCAGGTGCTGAGTATAATACATTTGTTAAAAACCATAACTCTTTATTGTTAATAGTTTTTTGCTTTAATTTAAAAAGCTTGATTTATCTCGCTTTTTTCTGGATCCCATGGACAACAAGCCACACGGGATGACACCACAACTTACTTACGTTCTGCTGGGCTTTTCATCATCTCAAAAAACTCATTATTAGTTTTAGTATGTTCTAACTTTTTAAGCAAGAATTCTATTGCTTCACTGCTACCCATTGGGTCGATGATACGGCGAAGAACCCACATTTTATTTAGTACTATTTTATCAACCAATAAATCTTCTTTCCTAGTTCCTGATCTAGTGATATCAATAGCTGGGTAAATACGTTTATCAGCAATCTTACGATCTAACACTATCTCAGAGTTACCTGTACCTTTAAACTCTTCGAAAATCACCTCATCCATACGTGACCCTGTTTCAATTAGAGCCGTACCGATTATAGTAAGTGAACCGCCATTCTCAATATTTCTTGCAGCACCAAAAAACCTTTTTGGACGCTGGAGTGCGTTAGCATCAACACCACCAGTTAATACCTTACCTGATGATGGCACTACAGTATTATAAGCACGAGCAAGACGAGTTATTGCATCCACTAAAATTACTACATCTTTTTTATGCTCCACTAAACGCTTTGCTTTTTCAATAACCATTTCCGCAAGCTGTACGTGCCTACTTGCTGGTTCATCAAAAGTAGAACTAACAACCTCACCTCGCACAGAGCGTTGCATATCCGTTACCTCTTCCGGTCTTTCATCTATTAACAGTACTATTAAAAATACTTCCGGATTATTAGTAGTAATAGCATGTGCGATATTTTGTAGTAATACAGTTTTACCAGTACGAGGGGGGGCAACTACTAAAGCACGCTGACCTTTACCCATAGGAGAGACTAGTTCAATAACACGCGTACTAAAATCTTTGCTATTATTTTCAAGCTCTAAGCCTAATTTTTCATCAGGATATAAAGGAGTTAGATTATCAAAATTTACACGATGATAAGCTTTTGAAGGATCTTCAAAATTCACTTTATTTACTTTAAGCAGTGCAAAATAACGTTCCCCTTCTTTTGGAGCTCTTATTCGTCCTTCCACAGTATCACCAGTACGAAGCCCAAAACGACGAATCTGACTTGGAGAAATATAAATATCATCAGGTCCTGCTAAATAATTTACTTCTGGAGAACGTAAAAAGCCAAATCCATCAGGTAAAACTTCAAGCACCCCCTCACCTACTATTGAACCACCCTGCTCTACAGATTTCTTTAAAATGGCAAAAACTAATTCTTGTTTACGCAAAGAACTAACATTTTCAATTGTTAGCTCTTCTGCTTGAGATTGCAATTCTTCAGGCAATTTACATTTTAATTCTTTTAGATTAATTATATTGCCATTTTCTGCATAATGATTATTACATTCAGGATTATTTAGTTGTTCGGGGGATTCTTTATTAGTGATACTCATTATTTTTATTATAATAGATTATAGTTGATATGAATGAAAAAATATTAATTCCTTAAATGTAGAGGAAATGTTACGTTTGTTTTAAATTAGGAATCAAAATAGATCTTTAGATTTATTCTTGTGGCTTGAAGAATTAATTTTATTTTGTTAGCTTTATAAAGCTTTAATACATGTAAAACGATACTAACAATTTAAAAGCATATTGTCAAGTCATTTGAAATGACTCAGTATTCTCAACCAACATTCTAGATAAATTTTTAATAATAAATAACGTGAGTTTCGTATTCACCATGGTTCTGTATAGCTGGTAAATAGTGGGTTACGGGTATATTGATAATAGTACTTTGGTATAAATTAGTTAAAAGATGCAGGTTTTAAACTAAGGTAGTATTTTTACAGAATTAGATTAGTTGATAGGTTATTGAAAAATAATATTATAGCAATAACCTATGAGCACAGATTTTACAGCAATATTTTGCTACGTCGATGATTCTTTTCAAGAATTAGATAAGCAAACAAACTAAATGACTCAAAATAAGAACAAATCTGGTCCTAAAAGGAGACTTAATAGAAGTAAGATAATAACTATTATATTAGTTTATTGGAAGTAATCTTATGCTTACTTTAAGAACTATTATTGGAAGCACATATCTATAGGTTCGTATTTACCACTATTAGTGTTAATATTTAATTTTATTTTGGATCAGTGTGATGGTATATCTTTTGTAGATTCAAGCAGCATAGAGGTATGCAAGAAATATCATATTTCGAGGAATAAAGTATTTGCTGGTATAGCAGCCACGTGGCCAAACAACAAAAGGGTGTTTTATAGTCTCAAACTACATTTGATCATTAATAGAGGTGGTAGTATAGTTAAAGCGTCTTTTAGCCCTGATAATAAAGATGATAGAAAGCAGCTGGAACTGATGGACAAAAATCTTTTTGGCAAAGTATTTGGAGATCGTGGGTACATCTCTCAAGAATTCTTTCAACAACTTCTGGAACAAGGCATTTTTATGGTAACTCGAGTAAAGAAAAATATAAAAATTAAACTTATAGCTTAAGTTCAATAGGTAGTGACTATTGACTAGAGAAGTGCTAAGCTAAGAATAAAAACTTATGC
>CAZJDC010000007.1:0-15521 GCA_964544715.1 uncultured Rickettsia sp.
TCTCTTAGGCTTTATTCTCATATTCAGTGCTAATTCCTTATATATTCTGTATACACGTTTATGGATTTCAACCGAAACCTTTTTGATATTACGTAAATATAAAAAGCCAAGACCAAAGCCTCAGTTCTTTTGATGACCCACTAAATGCATTAGCTAACTAGCGATAACATCATCCTCAGATGATAGTTTACTCTTATATCTATAGCATATTTCATTGACACACAAGATTTTGCATGCAGTGCTTATAGAAATATCTTTTTCTTCAGATATTATTTTAGCCATCTCTCACCTTTGAGATGGCTTCTTGACTTTTTTTTAAGTACTGCCTTTAATATATCAGCTCTTAACCTTTCCTCGGCATATATCTTTTTAAGTCGAGCATTTTCCAATTATAACTCTTTTAGTTTGGTAATCATCGGTAATCCATACCTCCATACCTTGATCGCCATTTATAAAACGTCGCTGATGATATTTGGTGTTCTCTTAGTATAAATGCTACAGTAACACCACCACTTGCATGATGTAAAATAGATATGATTTGGCTATCCACTACGTTTTGATATTGTCATCTTTTAAAATCTCTTTTTTTTATTAGAAAATTCTACTCCTTTTGTCGATTGTTTTTGGGTAGGATTACCCTGTCATAAATTACAAAGACAAAGCTATAATAAATAGCTACTTTAGAAGATATAGCAAACAATAATAAAATACTGAATAATGCAACCAATATTGATAAAATAATTGCTAGTATGCAAGAGCTTATAATTGATAAATTTACAAAGCTACAACTTCATGACTATAGAAAACCAGCTTAACGAAATAATCAACCATCAAAATTTAGCTGATGATATTAGCATAGCAGGGTCAAGTGGTGATAGTAGTTTTATATAGATTAGCAAAACACGAACACAACTAGTTTCACCCTTTAAATTTTATACTGTTTGTAAATTTTGTTGCATAATAAAAGCATCATTTATATACTGTCGTTTGGTGGTATTTGATTAGCAAATCGTACCAATTACCTCCACCACACTAAAATTTATATACTTTATCAGTGCTTTCTTAACAAATTAGTGATAATTTGTCTAAATCTTTAATATAAATCTCATGAAATTATCCGATTTTGACTTTGACTTACCTTTAGAGCTAATAGCTCAAAATCCAGTAAGCAAACGTGATGAGTCAAATTTATTAATTTCTTCTACACAGCAATATGTTAAAACCATATTTTTTAATATTGTTGATTATTTAACAAAAGGTGATTTGCTAGTTTTTAATAACAGTAAAGTGATCAAAGCAAAATTGAAGTTAAATGAAAAAATTACTATAAATTTAAATAAAAAATTTTTAGATAATCAGTGGTCAGCTTTTGCAAAAGCTGCACGCAAACTTAAAACAGATGATGAGTTTTATTTTGATAGTCATAAAATAATTATCACCGAAAAGCTTGAAATGGGTGAGATTAAAGTAAAATTTGAACTTGCTAATATTTCGGTATTTGAATTTTTAGATAAATATGGAGAAATGCCATTACCGCTTTATATTAAACGTTCTGAGGCACACAAAAGTGATAATGAGCGTTATCAAACAGTTTATAGCGACATTCAAGGTTCAGTTGCTGCACCAACCGCAGGGTTACATTTCACAAATGATATAATAAATAAGCTTAAAGAAAAAGGCGTGCAGATGGCATTTGTAACTCTGCATGTTGGAGCTGGAACTTTTATGCCAGTTAAAACCGAGAATATTAACGAGCATAAAATGCATACAGAATATTGCTCTATTACTTCTGAAGCTGCTAAAGCCATAAATAAAGCTAAACAGGCAAAAAGGCGTATTATAGCAGTTGGCACTACAAGCCTTAGAACTCTTGAAAGTTCTGGGGTAAATGGCAATGTAAATTCAGGCGAATTTGAAACTGATATCTTTATAACTCCTGGCTTTAAATTTCAAATAGTTGATATGTTGCTTACTAATTTTCACTTCCCAAAATCCACTTTATTTATGCTAGTCTGTGCCTTTGCTGGTTTTAAAGAAATGCATGAGTTATATAAATATGCTATACAGAAACAAATGCGTTTTCTTAGCTATGGTGATACAACACTTTTATATAGAAAAGGATAAATTTTAATAGAATAATAGCACAAGAAAAAGATCAATTTAAATATACCTCCAAAATTTCTTAATGAGAATTTGGATAAAATAAAAGAATATCACAGCAGCACAGCAAATCACGATACTTATTTGTATAGAGTATGGAAGATGTTTTGCTATATTGGGGTTTTTAGTAGAAGAAGGTTTATAAATAAATCCTAATATTTTTATAAGATACAAGCTTGAGAGTATACTACTAATTATTATAACAGCCATCACGAGAAACTGATTTTGCTCGGCTGCTGCCAATAAACTCGAACACTTACTTATGAAACCGCTTAAAATCGGGATTCCGATTAGCGATAATGACGATATTAATATTATACAAGAAATCAGCGGGAATTCTTTTGAAGTACCTACTAAATCCTGTACTTGATTGGCTTTCTTTAAGCTAAAAATACTCCCCATACTATAAAATAAACAAATCTTTGTAAAAGAATGAGATACTAAATGCAGAGTTGCAGCGGCTAAGGACTTAGGCGTTAGCATAAAAGCACTAAGCAATGCTATGCCTAATTGATTCATAGTGGAATAAGCAAGTATTGTTTTAATATGATCCGTTCCAAAAGCTTTAAATGAGCTATAAACAATACTCACTATCGGGATAAACACTAGCCAGTTAAAATCTCCAAATATTTCTTGCAAATAAGATAAACCAAATATATATATCAGAATTTTGTAAATACAAAATAAACCGGTTTTTACTACTATCACTGCATGCAGTAAACTACTAACAGGATAATGTGCAACCATTGCCGCAGGAAACCACGAATGTACTGGAAAAATCGCTGTCTTTGCAATACCGAAAATAAACATTAGCAATAAAAGAATAGACTGATTTTGAGAGAAATACTCAGCCACTTGCCCATTATTTACAAAATTCCCATTACCAATTTTAGCATAAATAATTATAATAGCCGGCAAAAATAACATAATTCCGGTGATCATCAAAATTTTTAGATATTTATATAACCCCCTAATTACTATATTGTTTTTAGTATGTCCTATTAAAAAAGCCGTAGAAATGGTCAAAAGCTCATAGCAAATAAACATGGTAAATAAATTGCTAGATAAAGCAATTAAAACACCAATAAGAATAGTTAAATTGAAGAAAAATAAAAACCTTGAAGAGTTTTCTATATTATTAATAGCAAGATATTTAGGGGTATAAAGCAGAGAACAAATCCATAAAAAGCTGATTAAACTTAAGAAAATAAGCCCTAAAGGCTCGAGATGAAAACCTATAAAATAGTTACCGAAAATATGGAATTTAAACCCTGCCCTTACGCCTTTTAGAAACACCCAATCAATAATCACAATATTACTAAAGAAAAAAATCCCGATAGCAATAAGTAAAAAATTACGTGTAAAACTATCTTCTTTAGTCACAAACGGACTAGTTAAATTCATCATACCAACTAGTAAGGTTGATAGAATTAGAAGATTAGGAGTGGTAAATTGTGCTAGCATGTTATTATGCTTTTATTAGTTATCCAAGTCATTGTGTTTATTTGCTCCTTTCATTTCTATAATTTAACCACTTCTCTAATTTAGAAGCTGGTAAATTTAATTCTTTAGCAAGTTCTCGAAGTCTAATAGCTGCTTCTGCTTTTTTTAAAATATGTTGTTTCATAATTGTTTTAATATTTTTAGCTGGATTCCTGCTTTTGCAAGAATAAAATTTTTATCATTTTATAGTGATAGAATAATGACCCTACCGAGCTTAATAAAATTATTATAAAATCTAACAATAGATTTTGTTTTAAAAATAATTCCAAAATATTTACTTTAATAAAAAATAATGGACTAATTGGCAAGCCACTGCTACAAATTATAGTTATTATTACTAAAATTTGATTAGGTTTTTTATGATATGCTTCTTTATAAGCTGCAATAAGAAAAAGAGCTATTTTATTTATACTATCTATAATCAGTAAGCATGGTAAAATTGTCATACCGTTATCAGTAACATACAATAAAAATACATAACCTATTTGAGTAATACACGAATATACTATAATTTTTTTAAAATTCTCAGCTCTATAAGCAAAATAAGGAGCTATAATAATAGTAGCTAAAGCAACAGGTCTTATAAAGCTATTCATTGCTATTTTAATCGTTTCATAACGTATAACAAGATAGGTAAATTTATATATTATATATACGCCTATTATGGTCGAAATTCCTGCCAGGTATACTAAAATCATTGAAGCAGTGGTACTATAAGCTCTCATCATCCAAAAATGCATAGGGAAAAAAGCAGTCTTTAAAATAACCCCTATTAAGAAAAATCCTATAGATAAAGTTACAATACGTGAATTAGAATATTTTTGTAAAAATCCAGCTACATCCAGCATATTTAAACTACCTGTAATGCTTAGCAGAAATCCTATAGCTATAAGAATAAAAGTTGCCTCAATGCTACCCATGATTAAATAGTCAAGAGCCCCGATTAAAGATTTAGGGTTATTACCGCTAGCTATCAGAACATAACTACTAAGTGCTGAAATCTCTATAAATACATATAAATTAAAGAAATCATTAGTACTAACCATCCCTAAATAACCCATATGAGCAAATAGCAATATAGCGTAAAATAAAGCTCTTCTATTACTGTTAATATATTTTAGGATAGTTTGGTTAGTGATGTTGTAGCAAAAAATTAGAAAGAATAATAAAACTAAATTAAGGTAAATAATAATAGCTTGATTTAAGGAAGTTAAATAATACTCAATCCCGATATACGAAGCCCACCCTCCCATAACGTATGAAATTTCAGTATTTTTGACAAAAAAATACCCGTACATGCTAATTACAACACTTGCTAAAATAGAGCAGATAGTAATGATTCGAGTTAATAAAATAAAACGAAAAAATATTGTCGCAAGTAATGCACCTGCAAATGGGAATAAAATCTGCAAAATTGGGAAATGGTTGGCTAAAATCATTGTCTGTATTCAAAACTTATATGTCATCCTGTGGCTTTGGAACTAGATCCAGTTATCTTGAATGTCATACTGCGGCTTGAGACCGCGGTATCCCCAGTAAAAAAATACAAAAAGCTTAGGTTATCTTGCTTTATGTTGGGGGGATTCACGCCGTTGCTGTGCATGACAATTAATAGCTACGTAGGAACAACATAAAGACGGTTATTTATCAAAACTAATTTCATTTTCTGATATTGTATTAAAATGTTTATAAATTTGATATATGAAACTTAAAGCTACGCTAAGGGTTGCAAAGCCCACTACTATAGCTGTTAGCATCAATACGTGCGGCAATGGACTAGTGTAGGTAGTTACACTTTCTTGCATAATAGGTACAATACCTGTTTTAACTTTACCCAAAGCCAAATAAAAAACTAATACTGAACTTTGAAAAACCCCAAGTCCTATAATCTTATGAAGATAGTTATGACTCGTAAGCATTATAAACAAGCCCGCAGTCAGAAATATCAAAGCAAAGAAATATATTAAATGAGACATGAGTTCAGTTCGGTGTCACCTAGTTAGGTTGTGCACGGGGTTTAATAAAAATTAAATAGTTTAATATAAATGATTTTCTGGATCCTGTGGATAAGCCACGAGATGACAGCACTTAGTATGCTCTAAAAGATTCATTGAATATACAAGTAATCTTTTTACCTTTACGTACGGCAAGTTTTGGGAATACTTGTTCAAGAATAACTAAATTCGGGTTATCTGGCGCGAGGCGATAATTTACTAAAGACTCACGCAATGACTCATCTACAGCAAAAATACCAGGAATTTCAGAATTTTTATCTCTAAATTGTAGATAAGTAAACTCCCCATCATCAAAAATTTTGATAGGAGCTATTTCTTCACTACCGCTAATATAATAGTTGAAGTTATATTTTTCTGGATGATTAAGATCAGGGCTTGCTGAAGAGGCAATATAGGTTTGCATGTGACCACCAGCATTATCATTATCATCATCTGGATAAAGGAATTTTACGTTAAAAACCATTTCTGGATCACGCATATCAAGAGTTTCAGCAGCGTACAGTTCAAAGAAATATGTCCGTTTATTAGTAATTAAAGTCATATTAGTCGTCGCATCCTGCTCCATCGGTTTAATAAAAATCCTATGACCTGCAGGTACTATTTGCCATGAGGTAGTATCCCCCATAGAAATACTTACTATTTCTTCATCTCTTGCAAGTTCTATACTTGCTTGATAACCGTAATATCCTATAAATTTGAAAACATCATCAGGGTTATAAACCATAACTCTTAAACGAGAATCTTGTCCTAAAGGTCTTGATTCTCTAATAGCAAATATATTTAATGTAAAAAATATTATTATAAATAATATTATTAATCGCTTCATATTATTTCTGGTTTTTATCTTTTAATAATTTTAGCTTATAACTGGTAACAGTAAAGTTAAATGGAGCATTAGGCAGAAAATTTGCACTGATAGAATCCATTATATAACCTATTTTTGCTTCCCATAACATATTTTCTAAAACTTCTCCTGCAGTATTTTTAGCTAATGACTCAAAATTAACAACTACTTCATTATTATTTATATTGTGAATTGATGTTATATTAATTGAACGCCCATATAATTTTTGATATCGCATAACTGGTGATATTGGGTTATCAACACTCATAAAATTAGCAAACTGCATATAAACAATGCGTGTAGAAGTATTTTTAATAAAGACAAATTGTTGTTTTAATAAATCATAATTATATTTTTCTCGCTGTAGCACATAATTTTTGAGCATAATATTAGCAATAGAACCATAAGGATCATGCAATGTAGATTCTTTAGTGTTGGTAATAACAGCTTGTTTATCGGTACTAGATTTTATCACATAACTTATTTTTTGGTTTATAGGTAATAATATATTAATATTTATACAAATAATAGTAAGTAATAACGTAAATATTGCACATACTAAAAGTAAAATAGACCTATTACTGAATGGCACTACATATTTAAAGTTATACCATTTTCTTGCATCACTAAAATATTTGCCGGATTTAACATATTCTTGTACGGCACTCAGTACTGGATCCATAATTATTTAGTAATTGATGAGTATTTTTTTATTCCCATAACCTTAGCATAATTATTTTAATATAATTACCATTTATTAATTTAAGATTATTTAAGTTAAAAAATAACTTTATATTGTTGCTACAATACCAAAATACTACTTAATTTTAAAATTAAAATAAATAATTTATAAATTTATGTTATACAACAATAATTGTTGATGATAATAATATTATATCAATAATATTGTTATATAACACTGTTTACAATCTTTTGAATATTTTTTCACACTTAAAATAAATTTTTGTAAAAAATGCTTGTGAACAATTATATACTAAGCTAGTTTAAACAAGTAATAAAATAAATCACTGTTATATATTTTAAGATGTTAAAATTATTCAAGTTTGGGGTATTATTAATTATGCTTTCACAATTATTATCATGTACACCATCAGCACCTTATGAAATTAAAAGCCCATGTGTTGCAGCTGAAATTAATGATGAAGCAGAATTAAGTATAAATCCTTGTGTAAGAAGACCGGTGAATTCTATAATAGATATAGCATAGATATATCTATTACACTTAATTTCGCTAGTAACCGTTTAATATAACAATAGAAGTATGTTAAATAATATATTCGGCTTCTTTAAATCAAGTGATAAAGCACAAAATGATGCAAAGAACGAGCCAAAAAACCAGGCAAATCCACTACAGATAACTCAAAATTGGTATGAAGAACGTGCTGATAAGCTTATTGTTCAACGTAACTTATTAATAATATTATTAGTAGTGTTATCAATTTTTATGGTAATATCTACTTTAGTAATAGATTTTGTAGTAAAATCTAAACAGTTTTATCCTTTTGTCATTCAACTTGATGATACTACTGGTCGTGCATCAGTAGTAGAACCTATTTCACCGTCGGTATTAACAACAGATGAGTCTCTTACAAGATATTTTATAAAAAAATACATAAATGCAAGAGAAACCTATAATTTTGTTGATTTCACTGGTTTGGCACGTACTACTATAAGATTACTTTCAACCAGTAATGTTTTTTATGGTTATCTTGGGTATATAAGAGATAAAAACAATAATCCAAGCTTAAAGTACAGAGAAGACAATACGACTTATTTAGTAGTAAAGTCATGGTCAAAAATTGCGTCAGACAAATATATAGTGAGATTTTCCGTAAATGAAGCAACAGAAAATCAAAGAGTTTATAATAAAATAGCAGTAGTAAGTTATGCTTACGTACCAATGCAATTAACAGATTCAGAGCTTGATATAAATCCTATAGGATTTCAAGTTAACGGATATAGGGTAGACGATGATAATAGTTAGATTTTGTTTTTTAATTTTTATATACTTAAGTGGCTTAATAGCTAATGCTGACTGCCAACTTTTAGAAAGTGATCCATGTAACAATATCAGCAATAATTACTTGGATGATTTATCTATAACTAGAGATAATAGGATACAAACATATATATATAATCCTAATGAGGTTTATTTATTAACGTTGCATTTCGGATTTCAAGCACATATAGAATTTGCTAAAAATGAAGAAGTTCAAAATATCATTCTTGGAGATGCCTATGCGTGGAAATTAACTCCCATTGGTAATCGTTTATTTATAAAACCGCTTGAAAAATATATTCGTACTAACATGACTATCATAACTAACAAAAGAACATATGAATTTGATATTGCTTCTGTTGAGTTAACAGAAGGACATGAGAAAGAATTAGTATATGTAATTAAATTTGACTATTCTAAAAATAGAACAAATAGTAATTACATGGCAAGATACTAATGTAATCCCGTAGCTTGTCCGCGGGATCTTAGGATACAAATTAGTGGTATAATACCACGTGGTGTCACCACGGGGTGAGAATAAATAACTCAATATATAATTTAAATATGGCCAAAGAGCACAACAATAATAATTCTTTATCAGGAGCAGATACACCTGAAGTTCAAAAAGAATTATCAAAAGTTTCAGTGAGTTTTAATAAAAGTATCGCTATCGTAGTTGTAATTTGCGGTATTCTTATATATATCTTTTACTCTCTTTTCTTTACTCCTAAAAACGAAGACATTCAAAATACTAATATACCTAGCAATATTGTTAAACCTGTTGAAGATAATGCAGATAACGTACCTGAAATTCCTAAATTACCGGATCCACCAAAGCTTGAAACACCAATTGCTCCACCGCCTCCACCTACACCTCCTACAGTGGAAGTACCGCCAGTTTTACCTCCAACTACACCAGTAGAAGCTGATAAGTCCAAAACTCTTCCTGCTCCTCCTATTTCATTACCTTCAACGAATGGACCTTTAGTTGAAAGTGATGAAGAAAAAAAGCGTAAACAAGCTAAAAGAACATCATCTATTGTGCTAGTTAGCGGTATAGAACCTAAGAAGACGCCTGAGCAAGTTGCTGCGGATGCAGTATTTAAAGATCGCGGTGATATGTCTTTAATCTTAGGGCGTGGTAAATTAATTGAGGCAGTACTTGAGACAGCTATCAATAGCGACCTTGGTGGCGAAATAAGAGCAATTATTAGTAGAGATGTATATTCTGAGAAAGATAAGATAATATTAATACCAAAAGGATCCAAAGTGTTTGGTAAATATGCAACTTCAACTTCGGCAGATAACTATGGCAGAGTCTCCGTAATATGGGACAGAATAGACTTAACTAATGGCTATACTATAACATTTGATTCACCTGCAGTCGATAATTTAGGAAGACCTGGAGTGCAAGGAAGATTAGATAATAAATATAAGGAACAGTTTGCTAACTCAGTCTTACAGTCTGCTTTCAATATAGGAATTGCTAAAGTTCTTGATAAATTAGTACCTCCGCCTATCAACTCACAAGCTACGTCTACTAATAGTGCTACTGCTACTCAGTTATTAAATACTGCTCAAACAATTTCCCAGAATACTGATTTAGATGCAAATACTAGAATTGTTACAATGTGTACAAATGTTTTGGCTGCTATTACTGATAAAACATCTACGGCCTATACTACAATGACACAAGCCTGTACAACCGCCCAAAATCCTTCTGCGGCAAATACCCCTCAACAGAGGCTAGCTACATTAGTACAAGCAGTTAATACAGCTGCTTCAAGTTTGCTTACTAGTACTGCTATAGCATCGAATCCAACTCAGGCACAGCAAGCTTCTACACATGCTTTTAAGGATATTACTAATACTGTACAAAATATGATAACCCAACAGCAATTTAAAGCTACTACAACCATTAATCAAGGTACTCCGATTAAAATATATGTTAATAAAGATTATAAATTCCCTGCTACTGTATTAACAAAATCAAGGTAGTAAAATGAGTGATGCATTTGCTGCCTTAGAGACCTTTTTATTACCATTTAAAGGATTATTTGCTGAAGAAGGTATTAACGAAATTATGGTTAATACACCCGGAGAAGCATGGGTTGAGAAGAAAGGTGATATATATTCTAAACAATTACCAGAGCTTGACGCTGAGCATTTACTTTCGCTTGGACGTTTAGTTGCTCAATCTACTGAACAAATGATTTCAGAAGAAAAACCTTTACTTTCAGCAACACTTCCAAATGGTTATCGTATTCAAATAGTATTTCCACCTGCTTGTGAAATAGGGCAAATCATTTATTCTATCAGAAAGCCAAGCGGTATAAATCTAACTCTAGATGAATATGCTCAAATGGGAGCTTTTGATGAAACTGCAACAGCAAGTGTAGTAGATCAAGACGAAATAATTCTAAACGGATATTTAGCTACAAAAAAGATAAAAGAATTCATCAAACATGCAGTTATTTCAAAGAAAAATATTATAATTAGCGGCGGTACTTCAACAGGTAAAACTACTTTCACTAATGCAGCACTTACTGAAATATCGCAATTGGAAAGATTAATTACAGTAGAAGATGCTCGTGAGGTTGTATTATCTAATCATCCTAATAGAGTCCATTTGCTTGCTTCTAAAGGCGGGCAAGGACGAGCAAATGTTACTACTCAAGATTTAATAGAAGCGTGTTTGCGTTTAAGACCTGATAGAATTATAGTTGGTGAGCTTCGAGGTAAAGAAGCTTTTAGTTTCCTGCGAGCTATTAATACTGGTCACCCAGGTTCTATATCAACACTGCACGCTGATAGTCCTGCTATGGCAATAGAACAGCTAAAATTGATGGTTATGCAAGCTGATCTTGGCATGCCGCCTGAAGAGGTAAAAAAATATATTTTAACAGTTGTAGATATTGTAGTACAATTAAAACGTGGCAGCGGCGGTAAAAGATACGTATCGGAAGTATATTATAAAAAGAATAAAAACGCCGCAGGCATGGTGTAGCTGAAAGCGTCATTGCGAGCGACTAAAAGGAGCGTGGCAATCTCAGGACATTTAACAAGATTGCCCCGTGTCGCTTCTTCGCTCCTCACAATAACACTGTAGAAACGACATGGAAAGACAGGATTACTAAATGGAATTGCATAACATACTGAAAGTTACTAGAAATATATTCGGTCATGCTATAATTCATCCGGTTGTTATTTTTAGTACCTTATGGATAAGTGGTGCATTTGTTGCAATCTTTACCAATGAAATCGGTGCTCTTGGAGTAGATGTCACTGCTATAAATATCGCTTATAAATGGGCTTATTGGCTTGTTAGCGTTTGGGGGCAGTTAAAAATCTCCGATTATAACTATTTAAAATTAAAGCTACTTGCTTCACTGCTTGCTCCTACTCTCGTCGTTATAATATTTTACATTAAAAACTTTGAGAGAATCAAATCGCTACAATTTTTTGAGCAACCTGAAAAAGTTTATGGTGATGCTAGATGGGCAAGTCCTGCAGATGTTGAATCGGCTGGTCTTAGAGCAAAAAAAGGTATGCTAATTGGAGTTGATAGTGGTGGTTATTTTGTTGCTGATGGATTCCAGCACGCCTTATTATTTGCTCCTACCGGTTCTGGTAAAGGTGTAGGTTTCGTTATACCCAACCTATTATTTTGGAGCGATTCAGTAGTTGTTCATGATATAAAACTTGAAAACCATGGCTTAACGAGCGGTTGGCGTGAGAAACAAGGTCAAAAAGTCTTTGTATGGGAGCCATCTAATCCTGATGGTATTACCCACTGCTATAATCCGATTGACTGGGTTAGTACTAAGCCTGGGCAAATGGTTGATGACGTACAAAAAATTTCAAATCTTATTATGCCTACAAAGGATTTTTGGAATAATGAAGCACGAAGCTTATTTTTGGGCGTAACTTTATATTTAATAGCCGATCCTATTAAAACCAAATCCTTTGGTGAAGTAGTGCGTACCATGAGAAGTGATGACGTAGTCTACAACCTAGCAGTAGTTCTTGATACTTTAGGTGGTATAATCCATCCTGTAGCATATATGAATATTGCAGCTTTCCTACAAAAAGCTGATAAAGAACGTTCAGGCGTTATATCTACCATGAACTCTTCACTTGAGTTATGGGCCAACCCATTAATTGACTCTGCTACTGCTTCCTCTGACTTTAACGTACAAGAATTCAAGAAAATAAAAACAACTGTATATGTAGGTCTTACTCCTGATAACATACAACGTTTGCAGAAATTAATGCAGGTATTTTATCAGCAAGCTACAGAATTTTTAAGCCGAAAAATGCCTAATTTAAAAGAAGAACCTTACGGCGTGATGTTCTTACTGGATGAGTTTCCAACACTTGGTAAGATGGATACATTCAAAGCAGGTATCGCTTATTTCAGGGGTTATAGAGTACGTTTATTTTTAATTATTCAAGATACACAGCAGCTAAAAGGAACATATGAAGATGCGGGTATGAATTCTTTCTTATCTAACTCAACATATCGTATTACCTTTGCTGCTAATAACTATGAAACTGCAAATTTAATATCACAATTGGTAGGTAATAAAACTGTAGAACAAAGATCATTCAGCAAGCCTATATTTTTTGATCTTAATATTTCTACTAGAACACAAAATGTTTCTCAAGTTCAAAGGGCTTTACTTTTACCTCAAGAAGTAATACAGTTACCAAGAGATGAGCAAATTGTTTTAATAGAGTCTTTTCCTCCGATCAAATCTCGTAAGATTAAATATTTTGAGGATAAGTTTTTCACTAGTAGATTATTACCGCCGACTTTTGTACCTACTCAAGTACCTTTTGATCCTAGGGCAAATAATAATGAAACTAATGCAACCTCTAATAAAACAGAAGAAGCTGTAGTTGCTCCAGAAAATAATGAGTAATATACAAAAATGCGTTCAGCTATTATTGATATCGGTTCCAATGCTTTAAGAGCTGTAGTTTATGAAACCGATGAGCTTGGAGCTCCTGAAATTTTTAATTATAAATTTAGAAATTATTTAACCAATTTACTTAATTTAGATAATTTAGACATTAAACATCAAACATATTTATCTCTACAATATCTTATTCACATCTTTAATAAACTTTCTGTTACTAATATCAGATGCGTCGCAACTTCTATACTTAGAGGACATCCCAAAGCAGAAGAATTTAAAACCATAATCGAACAAAAATTTAATATCGAAGTTGAGATTATCTCAGGCGAACGTGAAGCTTATTTAACTGCCGCTGGGCTAATTTCTGGCATTAGTGATGCTTCAGGTGTCGTAGCTGATCTTGGTGGTGGCAGTTTAGAACTTGCACAAATTGCAGATAAAAAAGTTGGTAAGTTGAAATCGCTACCGCTTGGCACACGGATTATTGCTAATAATAATTTTGATAACCTTGGGCTTATTACTGAATTAATTGAAAAAGAATTCGGTCTTGAGCATTATCCCAATTTATATTTAATCGGTGGTGCATTACGTTTAATGAGCCGTATATATATGGAGTCTATTAATTACCCTCTTAAAAATTTACATAACTTTGAAATAAGCCGGGTAGAGTTTGAGTTATATCTAGAAAAATTATCACAAATTGATAAATTAAATCTTAGCTACTATGAACAAAAAGCGATTAATTACAACGCTGTTTTAGTAATAAAGGCGATGATTCAAGTATTTTCTCCTGAGAAAATCATTATCTCAAATTATGGCTTAAAAGAAGGGATAAGATTTGATTCACTACCAGGTAATGCAAAAGAACAAGATATTATTTATGAGCGAGTCAAAAGATTAGTAAAATTTGATAGAAATATATGTCAAATCGATCAATATATTGAAGCTGTAAAATATCTTCTAATTAATCCAGATAATACAACTCTAATAACTGTGGAATTAGCTATAATGCTTGCCCTGTATAATAAAAATATCGATAAAACACTTAGAGCTAATTTCGTTTCAGAATTTATTCTATCTTCAGATATTCCATTTAGCCATAGACAACGACTTATGCTAGGTATTGCACTCACTGTTACTTACACTGCTAAAACTGATATGAATATTAATAAGATAGCTAAAAAAATGATCAGTAAAAGCGATTATTACAATAGTCATATTGTTGGTTATTATATAAAAATTGCTAGAGAAATTGATGGTCCAGAATTTCAAGAACCATCTTTCTCTATCAAGCTAAAAGATGATGAATTTTTACAAATTAATACTTCTATTCTCCCTAAACAAGTCTTCGACAAAGTCCATGAACGCCTCAAGGATATAAGAAACGCTAGAAAGAATATAAACAAAAGCTTTAGTGATTAATAGCTTCAAGCGATAAGGTTGATACATAATATATGATAATTTTATTAAGGTATATATGATATGACACAGATAGTTAAAGCCACAGAAGCCGTTCGTTCATTTTACGATATTATTAACCGTGTTTATTATAAAGGTGAAAACTTTGATATTGAAAAAGGTAATAATACTGTCACAAAAATTACTCCAGTCGAAAATAAATTTTATGTGAAAGTAAAAAATTTAGATGAATTTTTTAAAAACGGTCCACACCTCGATCCTGAGAATGCTGAGCAATTTATGAAAGACGTTGATGATGTAAGACGTAGTACTAGAATCAACATTGAGGCGTTGTATCGTATGGGATAATTGTTGATACCTCTATAATTAGAGCTTTAAAAAATAAAATAAGTACTACAGAGATGGTCAATCTTATATTAAAACCATATTGTGTTAACTGAACTATTAATAGGAATAGATAAAGTTAAAGATAAAAATAAGTGTGGACAATATTGAACTTTTATAGAAAATGCAAAAAGCTTATTTACTACCTTTCAGCATTGAAGCAGCATACACATACGCAAATATTATTTTGTAGAAGTTGACATTTGATCTTACATTTAATCAAAATAACGTATTAAAAATACAGATAAAAAAAT
>CAZJDC010000008.1:0-15132 GCA_964544715.1 uncultured Rickettsia sp.
GACAATAAACCTTCTATCAAATCTCTCTTGATAGATTGAACTCTATGCTCAGTTAATACAAAACTCGCGTAAATTAGATATGACTCAAGATTATCCAGATAATGATACAAAAAAAATTGCTGATCAAATAAAAAACGCTTTAATAGGTATTAGCGACTCGCTTGTACTTGAAAGCACAGAAGTAGAAGAGTTTTTTGAGGAGTTGAGCAAAAATGAAGAGTTTGAATATGAGATAGAGCAAATACTTGCTATCTTAAATGAACAAACTATGGATTTAACTCAACTCCAATCACAAATTATTTTATTGATTCGGAAATATTTAAGTAAAACTAAAAATCTAAAGCTTAAAATGTTGAAGATAGATGAAAAGCTTATCAGTAAAAATATTTCCGAAGTCAGTAACTATTTAATGCATCAACATTCTAAAATTGTTAGAGATGCTAATAAAAACCTTGCAAATCCGAAAGATAAATTACAAGGCTTAACCAAGCAGGCAAGAATAGATCTTAAGCGTTTGATCAAAAGTTTTGCTGTTTATCAGATTTATATGTTTATGAATCCGAAAAGGATAGCCGGTGAGACAAAATTAATGAATTTTGCCTATAATTTTATTAGGGGTGGAATGAAATTAGCCCGAAAATATGAAGGTGGAAAGCCAAAAGATATCAAATCATACTCTCCTAAACTTATCAAAAAGCTTGAAAAAGCTCGTGTTGCTTTTAAAAAAAGCGGCAGCATTTCAATTTAAGTATTGTCTTCTTCTAAAGAAATCTGATATACTTGTTTTATTTGAAAAATTGGCTGAGTTGTCTTTAGTAGATCATATGGTACTCACGTAGTTTATCTACGCTTCGTTCCGAGGAAATCAGACTACTAACTCTTTTCCAAATTAATACTATCGTCTACTAACTTTTTAGTTATTGGATGTATATTTAGTCCATTAATTCTACTATAGGGAGGATGCTTTCAACTTAAATAATTCATGCGAACTTAATATTGAAAAATTAATAACTTGGATACATCTTGGTTGTGGTTCTGAAGAAAAATATCATACTCAAGCTGTAGAAATTAATATAAAGTTAATTTTCGCTACTCCCCCACTAGCTACTCAAACTGATAATATCGATGATACCATTTGTTATGCAGAAACTGTAAGAATGATACGAAAGCTTTGTCAGGAGAATCGCTTTAATCTTATCGAACATTTAGCAGCCCAAATAAATGATATTATTTATCAGGATCTTATCAAACCTAAATCAGAAAAAGTTTTTTTAAAGGTAACTGTTACTAAATTAAAATCACCAGTTTCAGGAGTACATGGTGGGATTTCTTTTTCTTACTCAGGGAAAGATATTATATGATTTATATTTCTATAGGCAGTAATTTAGGCAACAGACTTTTACATATTAAAAAAGCTCTAGAATTACTTAAAAATCATGGTTTTGTATTACTTAAGCAATCTATTATTTTTGAAACGCAAGCTATCTTACCGTCAAATACAAATAGTAGTTGGGATAGACCATATTATAACATGGTAGTACAAGGTACTATTACTTTATCGCCTAATGAATTATTAATAGCACTTAAAAAAATTGAACAACAGATAGGCAGAAAAGAGCCTTATAATAAATGGTCTCCGCGAGTTATTGATTTGGATATTTTGCTCTGGGATAATTATTATATAGATACACCGGATTTAAAAATACCCCATCTTCAATTATTAAATAGACCGTTTCTTGTTCATCTTATTGCAAGCTTGAGCATAGAATGCCGTTATGTTTGTGCTAATAATAACCTCTATAAAGATAAAACCTTTACAGAAATAGCCAATTCAATTGACAATCAAGGAGTTATACGCTCTCTCGTTTTAGAACCTCAATTTGTTGGTATTTTAAATATTACTCCTGATTCTTTTTCTGATGGTGGCTTAAGTTTTTGCAAAGAAGATGCCGTTAAGAATTTTATGCATTTGATGGATGCAGGATCCAGCATCATCGAGCTTGGAGCTCAGTCAACGCGTCCCTCTGCTTTGATAATTAGCGAGGATGAAGAATATACAAGGCTTGATAATGTTCTTAGAGAGCTAAAAGAAATTATAGAAAAAACAGAATCTCTTATTAGTATAGATAGTTTTTCACCTGAATTAATTAAGCAAATTTTAAAAAAATATCCCATTCATTGTATTGATTTAGTTAAAGCTAGTTTAGATAATGATACGTTACGATTAATTGCGGATTATAATTGTAAAATTGTCATTATGCACTCTTTAACTATCCCGCCGCAAAAACAACAATACCTTGATTTTGATAAATCTCCACTTACTAGCATAAATATATGGGCAGAGCAAGAAATAGCAAAATTAGAGAAATGCGGCTTTGATAGAAAAGATATAATTTTTGACCCTGGTATAGGTTTTGGAAAGTCGATTTATCAAAATTTATGTATATTACAAAATATTCAAGCATTTAAAAGATTGGGATGCGAGATATTAGTTGGTCACTCTCGTAAATCTTATATTTCTGCTTTTTATAATTCTAAAGCAGAAGAAAGAGATTTAGAAACAATAGCAATATCAAAATATTTAGCTGAAAATGGTGGCGATTATTTACGAGTGCATAATGTTAAAGATCATCAAAGATTTTTTGTAACCCAGAACATATTATGAAAAATAGAAAAATTACCGGCATAATGGCATGTGATCCTAAAGGAGTGATAGGGCTTAAAGGTCAGGTACCTTGGTCTTACCATGAGGAGTTTGAGTATTTTTATCAAATAGTGCATAATAATATTATAATTATGGGTCATAAAACCTTTGACGCACTGCCTTCTAGAATCTCGCAAAACTGTATTTGTATTATTTTTTCAAAAAATATACCTACTCAATCCTCTGATCACGGTGTGTTTTTTGTGAAATATTTGGATGAGCTTTGGGAGGTGATAAAGCTTTTTAGTGATAAGAAAATTTTTATGGTCGGAGGTGCAGAAATAGCTACTTTTTTTCTAAAGCAAAACCTTATAAATGAGTTCTTACTTACAAAGATAAATAAGGACTATGAGGGTGATACTTTTTTTCCTCTTGATCTTTTAGAAGGTTGGGATTCAATGATGATATATAAAACAAATAATTATCAAATTTACAAATTCACCAAAAATGCAATAATTAACATTGAATCATTATCTTGCGTTCAATGAAAAATATTTTTTTACATTCCTTAATACTTGAGAATTATCGTAATTTCAAAAACCTTGAGCTAAAAACCGATAATACTCCAATAACTATTATTGGTGAAAACGGTAGCGGTAAAACTAATATCTTAGAAGCAATATCGCTTTTCTATCCAGGTAGAGGTTTAAGATCAGCAAGGCTTGCTGATATATGTATAGACTCAGAAGAGTATTGCTCTGTTAGGGCTTTATTGCAAAGTAAGCTTGGGCTTGCAGAGTTTAACACACAAATCAAACGCATATCCAATAGAAGAGCAACTGAATATAATAGTTCCAAAATCGCCAATAATGAGTTAACTAAATTTATTAGTATGGTATGGATTACTCCACAAATGGAAGGGATTTTTATGAGCGGTGCTAGTGATAGAAGAAAATTTTTTGACCGCATAGTTTATAATTTTGATCTCAAACATGCAGAATTAGTTAGTAAATATGAACATTATATGCAGGAGCGGAATAAAATTCTAACTGAAAACATGTGGGATAATAATTGGCTTAAAACTATCGAAGAAAAAATGGCTGACACTTCAACCTATATTGCTAATAATCGCCTCAAAACATTAGAGTTCATGCAGCAAGCAATTGATGATCTTGAAAATGAATTCCCAAAAGCTGAGCTTTCAATTGATGGAGCTGTAGAGCAGAAAATATTAAACGGCGAAGAAGATGTTGTTAGTTTTATTGCGACAGAGCTTTATAAAACAAGAGATAAAGATAAATTACTTGGTCGCACTATTTTTGGAATACATAAAAGCGACTTTTTGGTTAAACATAAACATAAAAATATCTTAGCAAAATTTTGCTCTACCGGTGAGCAGAAAGCAATATTAATTGCGATAATACTTGCAGAAATGAATTACACTATAAAGCTGACTCAAATAGCTCCTATTTTGCTTTTAGATGAGGTGTTTGTTCATTTAGATGATAGAAGACGAAACTATTTAACCGAATTTTTCATAAGCACAAATCTACAATTATGGGTCACAGCCACAGATTTAAAAGGGATAGAAGAATTGGGAAATAAGTCTCAGTTGATTAGGCTATAAATGCATTATTGATTTTTCTACACCATTGACATATAATTCTATTATGAATAAAAAACTTATTTCGGTTATTGAACTTCCAGAATTTTAAAAATTTGCTAAATATAATTTAAGTAAAAAAGAATGTTTTGAAATAATAAATTACATTGCTGCCAATCCTGATCAAGGGGATATTATAAAGGGTAATGGAGAAATAAGAAAATTACGATTTGCACTAAATAGTAATAATAAAGGTAAGAGCGGAGGTATAAGAGTAATTCATTATTATAATGAAAATATGCCAGTATTTTTTAATAACTGGTTTTGCAAAAAGTAAAATGAAAAATATTAGTCATGATAGTTGCAATGAATTAAAAAAATGAAGTGAAGAATTAGTAAAATTATATATTGAAAGAGGGAAAAATGAATAATAGAAAATCTAATCACACTGAAAAAAGTATATTAACTGGGATGCAAGAAGCAGTTTTATATTCTAAAGGAAACCTAAAAGGTATAAAGGAAAAAAAACATAGTATCTCATTACCTAATGTTGATGTATATGAAGCAAGAGAAAAATTAAAATTAACACAACAACAATTTGTTACAACATTTGGGGTTAGTGTTACTACTTTAATAAATTGGGAACAAGTTAGAAGATTGCCTACAGGAGCAGTAAAATTATAAAAATTATAGAAAAAGAACCCAATGTCGTAAAACGAGTTTTACGAGGATAAATAGCTTCAGGGTATTTTAAAGTGTTTATTTATGAAGTTATATTCTTTTCAAGAACATTTATCAGAGCTTCAAGTAAGATTATCTAGAATATTTATTATTTTTATAATTGCATTTGCTATTTGCTATTATTTTAGTGATACTATTTATAGTTTTTTATTAGAACCTCTTGCTAAACTAAGTAAGGATAATTTGCGAAATATAATTTATACTGGACTTACTGAGGCATTCTTTACTTATATTAAGCTTGCAGCTTTTGCGGCTTTCGCTATTATTATCCCGGTAATTGCTTTAGAGTGCTACTTATTCGTTAGTCCGGGATTATACCATCATGAGAAAAAAATTATTGCGTTTATTCTTTTTATATCTCCTATTTTATTCTGGTGTGGTAGTATTTTTGTTTTTTATTTCGTAATGCCGAAAGCTTGGAATTTTTTTCTTAGTTTTGAAAAGCGTGATATAATAGTACCGATAGTTTTAGAAGCTAGAATTAGTGAATATTTAAATCTAGTTATTCATCTAATTATAGCTTTTGGTGTGGCCTTTCAACTTCCAGTTATTTTAATAATATTAAATATATTAAAAATAATTACAATAGAAACACTTAAGCAAAAAAGACGTTTTGCGATAGTTATTAATTTTATTATTGCAGGAATATTAACTCCTCCAGACATATTCAGCCAGTTTGCTCTTGCAATACCGCTGCTTTTATTATATGAAATTTCAATAATAATATGTAATTATATAGAGAAAACCGAGGTCATAAATGCTAAATATTAAATGGATTAGAGAAAATCAAGAATTATTCGATGATAAGCTTAGGCAGAGATTTATTGAACCTATGGCAAAAAGAATCGAAGAGCTTGATGGGAAAAAAAGAAAAATCACTAATCTAATTCAAGAATTTCAGCACGCACGTAAAGTAAAGTCAAAAATTTTAGGTAATATGAATCCTAAAAGTGGTGAGGAATTTGAAGGATTACAAAGAGATGTTAGAGACATCAATGAAAAGCTAGAAGAGCTCGAACAAGATTTAAACAATAATAATGAGCTAAATGAGCTATTAAATACTCTGCCTAACATTCCTGATGCAGAAGTACCATATGGTATTGACGAAAGTATGAATAAATTAATTCGTACTCATGGAGAAGTAGACCTGAATGCTTTAAATAAAAAACAGCATTTTGAGCTAGGTGTAAAGCTAGATCTAATAGATTTTGAGCAAACAGCAAAAGTTTCAGGTGCTAGATTCGTAACATTAAAAGGTGATTTAGCGAAATTAGAGCGTGCTTTAGCCAATTTTATGCTTTACGTTCATACCCAAGAGTTTGGCTTTCTTGAAGTGTCACCTCCAGTGCTAGTTCGAGATAATGCTATGTATAATGCGGGGCAGCTGCCTAAATTTGCCGATGAATCTTTTGCAACTACAAACGGTTATAGGCTAATTCCCACCGCAGAAGTGTCACTAGTGAACATGGTTGCCGATACTATTATTCCTCGTGAAAAATTACCTATGAGACTTGTTGCTTGTACACCATGCTTTAGATCAGAAGCAGGTAGTAGTGGTAGAGATACTAGAGGTATGATTAGATTGCATCAGTTCGGTAAAGTAGAGCTTGTATCTATAACCACACCGGAAGAGTCAAAAAATGAGCATGAATACATGACTAACGCTTCAGAAACTATCCTACAAAAACTGGGGTTACCTTATCGTACTATGCTACTTTGTACGGGTGATATGGGGTTTGCATCACAAAAAACTTATGATATAGAAGTTTGGCTTCCGGGACAAAAACAATATCGTGAGATTGCTAGTTGCTCTAATTGTGGTGATTTCCAAGCACGTAGAATGAAAGCACGATATAAGGAATTTGGTAGTCATGATACTACTTTAGTCCATACTTTAAACGCTTCTGGCTTACCAATTGGTAGAACTATGGTTGCAATTTTAGAAAATTATCAAAATGAAGATGGTTCAATAACAGTACCAGATATTCTGGTAAATTACATGGGAGGGTTACAAAAAATCACTGCATATAAAGAATAATCATTTATTAAACATAAATAATTAGGTAAAGTTTTGTAATAATGTTTATTACATGATAAGTTTTGCAGTAGTGTTTGCGATTATAGCTTGGTGTCATAATGTGACAGGATTGTGTTACAGACTTGAAAAAAAACCTTGAGGTAATCCCCTCACTCACTCCCCCCCCCGCTTAAGGCTTGTTTGCGTGGATCAGTTTTCTCCTGTCATCCAGCCCGTGATTTATTCACGGAATCAAGTTAAAAATATCAATAATGTTGATATTTTTAGTTGTTTTTCGGATATCGTGGGTAAGCCACGGTATGACATCAAGGACGTTTTTCGATCTACGAAACAACACTGCCACGGGGGTAATAGCAAATTAATTTAAATTAGGGTTATTTGTGTTTAGTGGTCTAAGAAAGTTTGATAAGGATATATATAATTATAATGCTCCGAATTTTATACCTATAGCATGTCACTATAATGAGCATACTTTGCTTACTAAGGATGGTAAGTTACTACAACTTATTAAAGTTGATGGTATCAGCTCAGAAAAAATTAGTGATAACATACAAAATTTACGTGAAATAATTAGAGCTTCTGTAAAAAAGCATACAAATAGTTACGATTTTACTTATTGGATACATACAATAAGAGAAAGACACAATTTAGACGATCCTACCCCTTATAAAAAATTATTACCTGCTCACATTCATGCATTATGGCAGAGAAAAAATCATTGGAATGATAAATATGTTAATACTTTATATATTTCCATAGTACATGATGCTGCTAAGATTAAGATTAAAAATTTTGCTTCCTTGATAAATTCTTTATCCACTAAATTAATTGTGGACTTTGAAAATAAATATTTAGAGTCTTCTTTTCAGAAGCTAGAAAGTCTTGCTAATAATATTTTGAATGACTTAAGTGCATTTGACGCAGAAAAGCTTGGTATAACATTTGAAAATGAAAATACATTTTCTGCCCCTTTATTCTTATATAACCGAATAGCTAATATTAACGATAGTGATTGTTTAGTACCTATAATAGATTTATCAACTGCAATAGGTAGAAGTACTTATACGATTAGCGGTGATAAAATGGTAGTTACGAATCAGGAACAAAATAAAAAATTTATTTCCTTGCTATCTCTCAAAGAATATCAAGAATCTTCGTCTGAAGCTCTTGATAAATTTTTGCAGCTACCACTTGAATTAATAATAACCGAGATATTTTATTTTGTTGATAAAAAAGTAGTTGCTTCCGCTTTAAAGGGACAGGATTTTTTTTTAAAAATTACTAATGATGATACTCTAATTAAGCATAAAGGGATTAATAAATTTAATGATCATAAATCTTCTTTTGAGTTTTGTAATCAACAAATTTCAATTGCTATTATAGAAGAAGATGAAGATAAACTTGTTGCTTCTGTTGCAAAAGCTGCAAGAGAGCTTTTTAAACTTGGTATTGTTCACGTAAAAGAAGACCTTAATATAGAACAAACATTTTGGGCACAATTACCTGCTAATTTTGCTTTCATACGCAGAATGTCGCCTATATTGTCAGATCATGTGGCATCGCTTGCTGTTCTGCACAACGCACCTTTAGGTAGTCAATATACTCCTTGGGGACGAGCGTTAACACTACTTAGAACGGCAAGAGGTACTCCTTATTTCATGAATTTTCATGATAAAAATGGTAGGGGTAATACTTGTATTTTTGGTACAGAAAAAACTGGTAAAACAGTATTGTTAAATTTTCTGGTGTCAGAATCAACTAAGTATGATCCAACAATAATTTATATCTCTAATAGCAATGATTCTAAGATTTTTATCGAAGCATTAGAGGGTACATGGTTGGAAATTGATACGCAAATTATCAATCCATTTTTAGTAGATGATACAGAAAAATCGCAAGCTTTTATTTTAGAATTTTTAAAAATGTTAAGTGGTCATTATATCTCACCGCTTAACGAAGTAGAACTAACTTTTTTAGAGAAGCTCAGGAGTAAAATTTTATCAATTGATAAGGAAAAGCGAATTTTTTCTTACATTTTAAAATTAGAAGATTTTAAAGAAGAGGGCGGCAGTACAATATTAGATAAACTAAAAGGTTTTACTGAAGGGCAGCTATATAGTGGTTTATTTGACCAATCAGTTTTTAATATTAATGAAAGTAGTATTGTCGGTCTTAATTTATACAAGCTTTCAGACAAACCTTTTGCTCAGCAATTTTATCTAAGTGAAAGAAAAGATTTAGAACAATTTAATAATAACTTAAAAAAACATCAAAGCGTTTGTGCTAGTGTAGTTTATGCACTTACTTACCATTTAAGCTTAGTAGGTACTAAACCTAAAATATTTGCTGCAGATAGTTTTGATAAACTCTATAAACCTGAAATTTATAATGATAATATAAGCTTAATTTTTAATAATTTATCTGAAAATAATGGTGTCTTTGTAGGTAATTTTAATTTTATTTACCTTAAGGAATATCCAAAATATGCTTTAAAAGCATGGCTTGAGCTAATTAATACTAAGATTATTTTACCGTCTGATGTGAAAATCGAAGATCTAGATAAGATTTTAGGTTTAACAGACTCAGAAATACGTAAGTTATTACAATTAATACTTACTAGTAGAATGTTTTTAATTAATAAAGATAACGACTCTGTAGCTTTAGAATTAAGTATAGCAGCATTAGTTGGGGTCGTGCGTATTTTATCAAGTAAAAAGGAAGAAATGGCTATTTATAAAGCAGTACTAGAAAAATATCAAGGACCGCCAGATAATTGGATTCATTATTTATACGACGCATTAAACGTAAACTAGTCTATGCAGGTAGAACTTTAAAAATTGGTGACAATGTTCTATAAGTACGCAGGTAACTCACGTATTAAGTAACGGCTTTCGTTCCTCATCTTATGAACTCCTTGCGTTTTTTGAAGTTGATCTTCGTATACTAATTCTTCTAATAAGAATTCTTATTAGAAGTATATAAAACAATTTAACAACTATTTAATAATAATTATTCAAAGTGCTGAAAAAATATTTATTATTTGTTTTCTTTTTATTTTGCTCAATTAATATATATGCCAGTATTTGGGGTGATATAGGTGAGTGTATTACTGATCCTTGTAATTGTGGGCAAAGTGAAAGAACAGAAACTTGGAATGCAGGAAGTATAAATGCAATAACAAAAACATTTAAAACAGGTGCGAATTGTCCTCCTTGGAACAAAAGTGCTGGTCGTGGTACTGATAATTGTTTATTACAATTTGATTATCCTGGTAGGTTTGTACCTTTTGTATTAAATAGATGTGCTCAAGAATCACCAGATAGTAGTTATTTTAATCCTAAAATCACTATTAGGATTCAAAGCTGTAATGCTGCTGCTTGTTGGTCTCAAGATGCTAATTTAAATTGGGATGGACAATGTGTATTATGGCCAACCGGTTATGGCTTACCGCTAACTAGAGTTTGTGCCAGAATTGCGGTTCCGGGAATGCAACCTCCTTCTGGAATAAATTCTTATCCTTCCCCTGCTGATCCTGGATATACTGCAGGATTCCATCTTAATAAAGTCGGTTTTACTGATAGTGACGATACTATAGTTGGTGTAGACGGACAAATACTTACTATTTCTTCCCCTAAGCTTTGTGCATATAGTGATCCAGGTCTTGTAAATCTTGTGTCAGATTCAGGGGTACATACTGATGCTCTGGACTGGAATCCTAATAGTCAACCACTACATGAAACCACTAAGCTGAGTCCAATTGCACAAGTATTAAAATTTCTAGTTACTACACTCAGCGAATTGAATATACCAAAATTACTAGGTACACTTCTTGGTATGATAAGTCAAGATTTAGAGATAATAAAAGTACTCCAAACTATACTTAATGCCATAGGTGACTTATTTAATTTTTTCCCTAATGCTGTAATAATACCAATTATTGAAGCTTTTGGATCTTTAAACGGTTCTGTAGATAACTATTCTTTTGGTTGTGTACAATTACCTTTAGGTCCTTACCCGCCACCATTTTGTAAAAGTTTAAACGATCTTAGTGTTCCGGCGGTCATTAATAATGTATGTAGTGTTAAAAATCCTAATGGAACTTTTAATCAATCTTCAGTTGTATTGCCTTGTGTAGTGTCAAATATTAGAAATAATATTATTAATAATACAGTGCGTGTTAGTTTTAATAATCTTATACCTCTTTGTACTGGTACCAATCCTGATCTTACTACTTGTGTAGAAATAAAGGGACCACGTACTTCGGCAAGTGGTGCTCATACAGCTACTGCTTATACAGATTTTATTAAACCTTGTAGTAGCTCTTCAAGCAGTGCTCTTTGCATTAATACAAATATGAAATTACCTTGCGATGTTACTGCTAATGGTTGTAATCAAGGTTTTAGAATAGTGTATTCGCAGGTTATGGGAACTCTTGAAACGCCTAGTGATTATTTTATAAGTGATATGCCTGATTGTGGTACTGCAGAAGCGAGTAACTCAACTTCTTGTCAAAAAATATGGGGTGCTAATATCGGTCAATTTGTGGATGTAAGTGTACAATTTCCTGGAGTACAAGATCAAAAACCAAGCAGTTTAATGCCAATACAGCAAATCTTTACTTTAAATGATAATAACAATCAACCCCGAAGCCTTTATGCTTCTATCAGTAATACTAAAACAGATACACAAGATCCAGTGGATATCTGTGTATTTGAATCGAGTAGTTTAGTAGGATGCGTGCCTAGAGTAAGTGATTCATACAGTTTAGCTACTTATGAATGTGAAAAACAATATTCAGGAATTACTTGCCCAAACAATACTTATTATACTCCACAATTTATTGCTTCTATGCAAGTCAAAGATGAGAAAGGTAATATTATAGATCAAACTAGCACACTTGTAACACCATTATCATATGCAGCCCCTGACCCTAATAACCCTAATGCTACAGAAAGTATAATAACGCTTGCTGGTTATAATTATAGCTCCTCTGTTGCATTTATCCCTAAAGATCTAAATGATAAATATATTGCTATGCCATTTTCAGGTCCTAATGCATTAAACCAAATAACAATTTACGGCGTATATAAAGATAATATACCGCCTTATGACAATAATGGAAATCCAAATCCAAATACAGTTTATTTAAAATATTTGGAATATGTAAATGGTAAATATGTCCAAGGTGGAACGCATACCTGCTTAATGCCTAAGAATTTCCAGCATTGTAGCCCTGTACCACCGCCACCATCAACAACACCTGGTAATCCTAATAATAATCAACAAATAAATTGTGTGCTTGCTAAATTAGATCAGCAAAATACTGTAGATTGTAGTGTATTTAAAAGTAAAGTTGCTAGTTATGCAAATCTTAGTTTATGCGAAAGTATAAGCGGTTGTTCTCAAGTAGAAACTTTATCAGGTGCAGGAAAAGGTATTACTATTTATAGTTGTGCTAATAACAGTAATTGTTATATTAATAATGATAATCCTAATACTCCTGTATGCGTTTTAACTACAGACTATTTAAATAGAATAAACCCTGCATCTAATTTAGGTTCTATATTGGATGCTACTCAATATTATCAAGTTACATTTGATTCTAATAGTAACCCAACATATGATGTTAAAACTTCAGATGTAAGAGATAAAACTTGGCGAGAATTAAACCTTTGTTCGCCTATTTTAGCTCCTGTTTGTTCTGCAATTACTTCCCCTCAAGCTGCTGATGGTAATGCGTTGTGGGATCAAACAGATATAGGAGAGTTAAGGGTAGGTAGATGTCCACCTAATTGGGTAGAAATAGACCCATCTTTAGATCCATATCCAAATCTGGAACCAAAAGGAACAAGCCTTAAGCGTTATTGTTTATCAAATTTTGATAATAAAACTATTGAATTTGAACCTTTAAATCAAAATATTGGCTGTAGAGAATCGAAAGGATTGCCGATAGAAATTATTGATAATAATTTTCCTTCTTCAACAATAAGACCTACTACTCCTTATGATCCTAATACTAAGATAGGTGATTTCTACTTAAATGTACCTCCTATAAAAAGTTTATGGAATCCAAATGATATGGCTTTCAATCCGAATGATGGGTCAAAAATAGATGCAACTAATGAGACAGATCAGACTAAATTATTTACTATAACTTTTAAAGTCACTTTAGATGCAATTATGGCAGATATTGATTACTTTAAAATACTAAATTTATGGTATGATGATTGTACGATCGTATATATTAATAATACAAAAGTTCTCAGTGCACCTATAGTTTCCCAAGATTCTTTAGATCACAAAGATTATTGTAATAATGGTAATGATCAGGGCAAGGCATTGCAGGCTAGTAACTTACCTATTGATATCAAGCCTTATTTAAAACAAGGGGAAAATATCATAAAGTTCCAATTAAGAGTGATAGGTGGCGGTGGATTATATTATCACATGCAATATAAAATGCTTAGATAAATTATGAATTGGATTATTTTTTATACTGTAATTTTTGCTTTATTAATTTTGGATCTAGGAGTTGTTCATAAAAAAAATGAAGTAATGAGCTTTAAACAAAGCTTACTTCTTAGTCTTTTCTATTGTACAATATCCTGTTTATTTGGCATAATTATTTATTATAATATGGGAGTAGATAGCACACGTGAATATTATACTTGCTTTCTAATTGAAAAGGCTATGTCTATTGATAATATCTTCGTTATCTCAATTATCTTTCAGTTTTTTACAATTCCACAACAATATCAGCATCGCGTTTTATTTTTCGGTATAATCGGAGTAATAGTTTTCAGGGCTATAATGGTTTATGGCGGAATTTTTCTTATAAATAAATTCGCTTGGTTATTATACATTTTTGCCGTGATACTTATTGCTACGGGTGTAAAAACTTTTTATGTGTCTTATAAAACCTTTGATATACAAAATTCTTACCTTTATAAGTCAATAATAAAATATCTAAATGTTACTCCTAACCTTGAGGGGGATAAATTTTTTGTTACACGTAATAAAAAACTATATGTTACACCTCTTTTCATATCATTAATATTAATAGAAGCAATAGATTTAGTCTTTGCCATAGACAGTATACCCGCAATATTTGCCATTACTAATGATGCTTATATTATTTATACCTCAAATATTTTTGTTATCTTAGGGCTTAGAGCTTTATTCTTCTGTCTTGCAAAAATTGTTGAAAGATTCAGCTACATCAAATATTCCTTAGCATTAGTTTTAATATTTATCGGAATTAAAATATTTATTCATCATTATATAGCCATTCCGGCTTATATTTCTTTAACGGTTACTATTACTTTATTGCTATTGGGCATATTTACTTCTGTAATTAGCAAAAATATAGTTGACCGCCAATAAGCTAAAGATTTAATTTCCTTAAAAATCTTTCCAAGATTAAATATAATATAATGATCAAATTATTACAATTATTGACTATTGCTTTAACAATTCTTATTACTAATACAGTTTTTGCTGAGGAGAATATAAGCGAGAAACCAGGCTTATATAGGAGGGAAAAGTGGCGTAGTTGAGTCTGTTATTAGTAAAATTCGTCATAAACATTCTAACACTGAAATTATTTTAAAAATGGCAGGTATGTATAGCGGAAAAATAGGTTATACAATTTACCAGAAAATATCTGTTGAATTTTTGGCCACTTATCAACCTAAATATCGCTTGCATTACGTGTTACCAGCACAAAATTTAAGTAATGGTTTAACCATACCTAAAACTCCTGGTAATACTAAAGTATTTTCGCACATATACATGTTAAATCTTATTTATGATTTAGAAGAGATGCAAGGTGTTATTCCTTTCCTAATAATAGGTGGTGGTATAGCTCAGGTAAAAGTGAAGACTACATCTTCAAAATGGGATGTTATAAATAGTGATATTTTAAAGTAAGAAAAACACATAAGAATTGCGTTGCTTGGCAAGCAGGACTCGGATTTTCAAAATCTCTTTCTTCAAATTTTAGTGTAGATCTAACTGCAAAATTACAAACACTATATCTAGTGAGAATGAATTACTCACCTTACGCAAAATTTGTAAAATAAGTATAAATGTATTAAGAGTAGAAAA
>CAZJDC010000009.1:0-13038 GCA_964544715.1 uncultured Rickettsia sp.
TTTTTTCTACTCTTAATACATTTATACTTATTTTACAAATTTTGCATAAGGTGAGTTAATCATTAATAGAGGTGGTGGTATAGTTAAAGCGTCTTTTAGCCCTGGTAAAATAAAGATGATAAAAAGCAGCTGGAACTGATGGTCAAAAATCTTTTTGGCACAGTATTTTGAGATCGTGGGTACATCTCTCAAGAATTATTTCCACCACTTCTGGAACAAGAAATTTTTATGGTAACTAGAGTAAAGAAAAATATGATAATTAAACTTATGTCGATGTTGCATAAAAATGCTTACAAAAAATATCTGGAATCAGCCATAGGTATGTTACTTATTATAGACATATTATTGATAGTTTAGTACGTAAAGCTGGAGGGATTTGCCCAATATCAATATTATGAAGCTTTATTTCCACGTGCTATATTTCGTTAGGTATATGACCATCTTATATCTATATATCCATGTAAAGGGCATAAAAATTACAATTAGCAAAAATGTATGGAGAATTGAATGTAGTTGCTACATTAGAAATGCTATTAGAAGAGAAGATTGAGCCAATAATTGATCATATTACACACGGCATGAAATTGCAAAATCAGCAAGTATAACCATATCCTGATGAATATTTATGAAGTATAATAGCAATAATAGTTTGATAAGGTAATCTTTTGTAAGCAGCTTTTTGTTTTATCCTTGTTAAATCAATACTAGAAATACGAATATTTATTCGTATTTCCTGTTTGAGATAATTAGATACTGCATTTTGTACTACATTTTTTTGTTGTTCAAAATCTTTAACTCTCTACCATGCATTATGTTCAAAAGAATCTAATAATTCTTTTTCCTCTGCATCCAGTACTACATTAGTTATTTTTATCTCTTATGTTTTTTCCAATTTTTTAAGTACTGTTTAACGTCATTGTGAAGAGAAGCATAGCATCGGACGTGGCAATCTTAAGAATTTTATACTACTTCATAGATTACCACGCTCCTTACAGTTGCTTACAGCAATAAGCAATATTTTTTACACCTCCGTTTCCTCTAACGTCACTGTTGAATCGGCAAGTTTGGTAATTTTCTCAATCTTTAAACGAGCTTCTTTTAGTTTCTTTTCACAGTGGTTCTTAAGTAAAATACCTCTTTCAAAGCTATTAACTGCTGCTTCTAAAGTCTCTTGCCCGTTATCTATTTTTTTTACAATTTCTTCAAGCTCACTTAAAGCTTCTTCAAAACTAATATTTTCTGCTAAATTTTGTGTTGTAGTCATGTGCTCTTATTTTTAATGGTTAACTAAATTAGTTTCATCTATAGTTGTTTGCGGTATTAGTAATTTTTTTAATTGACTATTGTCAAAGGTCTTTTTAGGAGCAAACATACTTCCTTGTATTCTTAAACTAAGATTAGTTAAAACACTTTTATCTGCGTTAGAACTAGTATTTTTTGCATCAGGTTTAACAATGCTAGACGGAATATAAAAAGATAGCATATTTGATGAATCTATATCAAAATTATATATATTAACTGCGAAAGATGCAACTCCTTCACTATATTGTGTAATAAAATTTATATCTTTTAAAAGAGCAATACCTTTTTGTAAGTCAATATTACCACTTATATCCGTAATTCTTTGTTGTCCTGTCGTTATTGCACTATTTATATCTTTATCAAGATGCGACACATTATACTCAAGATTGTTAATTTTTTGTATAAAAGAATCAATATTAAAGTTATTAACAGTGATAATATTTATAGCAAATTGTGATTTACTAGTAAGGTTGTACAATTGATTTTTTAGTGTATTTCCGTGAGTGGAAAGACTACCACTGATGCTTATCTCGCCTTCTGAAGTAACAAACATTTTAGGTAAGAGTACTGAAACTTTATCTAAATCTATCATATTTAATGCATATACAAAATTCAGAGAGTAAGGATTTAGCAAAATATTACCACTACCTTGCAATTTACCACCTAATAATTCTGCTTCAATATTATTGAATTGTAATAAATTATTATTATTTTCTACATAGAATTTAATATTTTTAAATACTACATCATTTAGCGATAAGCTAGATAAATTACCATATATTTGTAGCGTAACTTTATCTAAACTATAATCATTTACTAATTCATTTCTTAAATCAAGTAGCTTTGCAGGTGATAATAAATCAGTACTTAAACTACCATCTTTTATTTCCACAGTTAAAGATGGTAATACGCTAGAAGCATCCAAACTCCAGCTGGTTGATAAGTAACTATTATTTGTTTTAAAATCTAGATTACTAATTTTTATACTAGCTGGTGAAATTTTAGCAAGTAGGTTTATCTTATCAAATATTTTATCATTATATTTAACACCATTTATTAAAATATCTAAATTAATTAGATAAGGATTTGTTCTAATCGGAATGAATTTACCTGGATAATCCAAACTTTTCATATCTTTAGTTAAGCCTTGTACAAACTCGATAAGTGGCGAAATTATTGGATAACTACTTCCTGTTAAATCAAGCGAAGATATATTAAGCGTAGTATTAAAATGAGGTGTTTGAGCAATAAATTTACCGAAAAAATTCCCTGATAAACTTAAATTATCTGTTTTTAGGAAAAAATCTTTAAAAGATAAATCTATCAAGGTTAATTTTAGTTCAGACGATAGCGTAAATGGTATAGCATCTTTAACTGTAATATCAGCAAACCCTACTATATTTAGTAATGAGTTTAAATCATTATGCTGTAAGTATATTTGTCCATCAAACAGACTTCTAATAGAATTTTGTGTTACATTACCCAGCAGCTTGAATTCACCACCTGGTTTAATACTGCCTGAGCATTCATCTATTTTTAAGGTACCATTTGACAAGCTAGCAGTAAAAGCTACTTTCTCCCATGTGTTATTATCACTGAGAATCACTTCATCAATGGCAATATTGAGTTTAAGCAACTTATCAGCAAAAATAAATCTAATATTCGAAGAAGCAGGACTAAATGTTACCGGAGTGTTTGCAGAAACTATTGAATTTAAATCAATTTTAGAAAAATTTAAATTGATAGTACTCGTAGTATTATCATTTTTAGCAATACTAATATTACCACCGCCAGTAATAAATGGTGATTCTACAGCTATATCTTTTAATTCTACTACATCTTCCGAATTTGAAATATTAAACTTAATATTTACTACACTTGTTTGATTAAACTTATTGAAAATATGGCTTAAATCTGGCAATATATTATACATTGCTAATGCTAGATTTTTGATATTATATTCTCCACTACCACTATCAAGCTTAGACTCTTTATAAACTTGTGATAATCTATAGTTATAATCTTTATTATCAATATCAAAGCTAAAATTTACTATATTATCACTCTTATTAATTGATCCTGAAATTATGCCTAACTCATTACTTGTAGTGTTAAATATATAATTAGATGATAAATTTTCTTTTTTTAATGAACAATAAGAAAAGTTTAAAATGGAATAATCTTGTTTGTTAATAATGTGGAGGTTAGTAACATGAAGGTTTAAATTTTGCAATTTATATTTAAAAAACTTATCTATTAGCTCTTCATGATCATAAATATTGAGCATCTTAGAATCTGCATAAATCTTAGCATCTAATATTTCTAACTTACTAATTTGAGGACTAAATTTTATAAGTGACCAAAATGAAAAATAGACTTTAATTTCTTCTAAATCTAATTTTCCTTCTTCTTTGATTGATTCAATAGATAAATAAGGTATTGGAAATTTGTTTATCTTTATTTTGCCAATATTCTCATTTACAATTCCTAAACGGCTAGTGAAATTACTAGCAACCGAATTATAATTAACTAGCGACAATGCACCAAAAAAGAGGAATAGTAACAAGGAGCAAGAAATTATTATGCCAGCAATTATTTTTTTTATCATATCTATCAAAAAGTTTTTAATTATATTATTAATATAGAACTATCAAAATTTAAAGGTAAATTCATGGATTCCTTAGAAAATTTAATTCTAGTCGGTGTAATAAAATCATGTCATGGGATTAAAGGACACGTAATTTTAAGATCTTTTACTAATCCTGCTGTAAAAATAACTGAAAAGGAGTTAGTAAACGAATTAAGCGAGAAAGTAAATATTAATCTCATTAAACCAAATTCTAAAGGTGAATTAATTTGTCAATTTCATAATATATCTACTCGCAATGCAGCCGAAAACTTAAAAGGCTATAAATTGTTTTGTCTACGATCAAGTTTACCAAAACTAGAAGAAGACGAATTTTATATAACCGATTTAAATAATTTACTAGTACTAGATAATAATTATACTAAAATCGGCAAAATTAAAAATATCCTCAATTTTGGTGCTGCTGATATAATTGAAGTAGAGTTTTTAGATAAAACAACCGAATTACTACCTTTTAACAAAGATTTCTTCCCTGTTATAACTAAGGATTATGCAGTTTTAAATTATAAGAGAAAAGAATAATAAAATTGTTATAAAATGTTATTGCGAGGAAACACTGCAAGTTTTGACAAAGCAATCTCAGGAGTAATATGATGATTTCATCCTGTAGCGACGTTGCGCCTGCGTGGATAATTTTCTCCTGTCATCCCGCAACTTGTGTGGTGGGATCCAGCATCAAGCAAGCTTTTTGTATTTATATTTTTTATTTCTATATCTAGTCCGTCTACCAAAACTCTACGAGCCCTATAGGCAATAGGGTGTTATATCACAAAGTATAATGGACTAAAAAAAATTGGACAGAAAATATAGCACTTAAGTTTTTGAAATAAGTTAAAATAAACAGAGTAAAACTTAAGAGGAAAAATGAAGAAAAATAAGGTAAGGATTTTCAGTAGTGAAGAAAAGACTAAGATAGTGTTAGAATTAACAAAGGAGGATTTTACCCTAGGTCAATTAGCATCAAAATATGAAATAAGCTCACAACAATTCATAATTGGAAGAAGCAGTTTTTAACTAATGCTGCTCTAGCCTTTTGAACCAGCTAAGGTTATAAGTGAATATCAAGAACAAATTAGTAATCTCAAAGAACAAAATGACGAGCTAGCTAAAGCTCTTGGCTGGCAAGACTACATTCGAAAGGGACTGGGGTGTGGGCAAGCTAAAAAGCTTGGACTTATCCAATAAAAAAGGTCTTGTCCAATCCAAGCTCAATCAACTGCCAAAGGCAAGACAATGTGAGTTGCTAAATATTAATCGCTCTACAACCTAATTATAAAGTTCCACCACTTAGTATAGATAAATTGAATATTGTAAATAGATGTATATAATTAATGGATATATTAATAAGCATACTGATGCACATGAATCAGACATGATTTCTAACAATAAGACGCAAATAAGCTTGAGCTTGATATACGACTTCTAGTCGCTATAATCAAACTGTCATCTTTCAGATAAAAGTGGTTGATTAATGAAAATTTTGTAGTAACAGGAATAAGTAAACATGGTGACAATCCTATACCCTTAAAAGGTTTTGTGCTATCTTTTCCAATTAGCATAGCACTACCCTCAATAAAAACAGGTGATAGCGTAAAACTGAATCTAGAATTTATGGATAAAGATGAAAAACCTATAACTTTTAGCAAAACTGCTTCTATGGTAACTGGTATTCCTATGTTAGTTCAAGCTAGCAAATCTGTGATAGATAAAATTGATAATCAGGAATGATCCCATGCCCGTACTGCTATTGGAATACGGACCCGATGGCGTAATAGTGATAGTTGTTGCCGAACATATTTATAAACAACATATATAAAAACTTTAAGCCGGTACAGGCTTGATCAATTCTCAAAAAAGAAAAAGGTATAAATATTGAAAAACTAACACTTGCCGATGCTCTAAAAATTTTAGAAAAACAGTTTGTTGATGATTAAACAGTAGGTTTAACTAAAATAGAACTTGCAGATTATATGATAAGCCTTGGTTGTGAATACACAATCAACTTGGATGGTGGCGGCTCTTCAACTTATACTTATGAAAGGCAAAGTTATTAATAAGATAACAGGTGATAAAGACGAATCTTTAGGAGCACATGTTCTACGGTCCCGTATCTGATGCGATATTATATTACCAAAACAATAAATATTACAGCTTGACACTGATTTATAATGATTTTAATATATTATTATACTTAATAAGTTGGAGGTAAAATATTATGCCACAACCAGGACAAAATTGTGTCATATATCTAAAAACGAATGCGGTGGAAAAGGTGCAGTATGGAAAGATACCATCCTTGGATATAATCAATGATTAATTGATGCAAGGCGTTATGATTCAAGATAAAGCACGTATTAATAAAGGGAGGTGCAATACTTGATATATATAACGATATTCCAAAATAAATAAGATTATTACTACTAAAGACTTTCATGGATCGAACAAATCCCTTTAATGTCATCTAGTTGCTTGCTAACTAGATCCAGATAACAATAAAAGATACTAATAATATTAGTATTTTTACTGGATCACGTGGACACGGCACGGTATGACAGGGAAAAATCGATCCACACAACAAATGTTACTTATGAGGTGACAACAAAACAATCAAACCACGCGAGAAATGCTGCCACGGGTTGACTGAGGTATCCCTTAACATAATATATTTTTCAATTCACATAACAACGCTGTGTTCTCCTACTTAAAATAAAAATATGATATTATCTTACATTGGAATATTGTTTGTGATTATTGGGCTGTGTGCTATATTGTCAGGTATTATCGGTTTTTTTCGTTTCCCTGATTTTTATACAAAAATTCATGCAGCAAGTGTTATTGAAATCTTTGGAGTACCAATGTGCTTAATAGGTTTTGCATGCCTTACAGGAAACTTTTTTAATTGCCTTAAGCTACTTCTCGCTGCTCTATTAATTTTCTTATTAAATCCGGTAGCAACCCACGCTCTTAGTAAAGGATCACTACTTTCAATGCTATCCTTGCGAAGGCAAGAAGCTAGGAAAAAATAAGTCAATGTTTACACTGTTAAATTTTGATCTCAGTAATTACCTACTTAATCTTATTGTTTTTTTACTCGTTATTATCTCAATTAAAATCATTTTAGCTGAAGATTTATTGAAAGCAATAATATATACCTCAGCATTTAGCTTATTAATTGGTGTATCTTATTTACTTATGGATGCACCAGATGTTGCGATGACTGAAGCAGCCCTTGGAGCATGTTTGTCAACTTGCGTATACTTAAATTTATTACGAAAATTACCCTCTGATTTACAAATAATCCAAAGAACTAGAATTATTCCTGCAAGCTTAATATGTTTATTGTTTGTGATAACCCTGATTTATATGGGACTTGAACTACCAAATTATGGAGATGAACATGCCCTGCTCCACACACATCTAACTAAATATTACATAGAAAATACTAGCAAAGATATTGGAATACCATCTTTTGTAGCAGCCATTTTAGCTAGTTATAGAGGGTACGACACCTTAGGTGAAACTAGCGTAATTTTAATTGCTGGAATTTCTGTGTTATTAGTATTTTCATTAGAAAAAAAAGAAGATGCTATAGAACATAATATGCAACAAAAGATCCCGTGGACAAGCCACGGGATGACAGTTTTACTTAAAGAATACAAAATAATAAAAAACATCTCTATTTTTATAGTACCTTATATAATTCTATATAGCTTGTATATTCAACTTCATGGTGAATCATCGCCTGGAGGAGGCTTCCAAGCAGGCGTTATATTTGCCTCTGCTCTTATTGCGTATGATCTAGTATATGGTAGTCAAAAGTTGAATCGATATTTTTCATTGAATACATTAATAATTATTGCTACTTTAGGTGTTATGATATACGGATTTGTCGGCATAATATCACTATTTTTTAACGATAATTACTTAAACTATTATTCTCTAGCAAACTTTGTTGATAATAGTCTAACTGCTCAGCATATAGGAATATTTGCTGTAGAAATAGGCATAGGTTTAACTGTTTCTGCTGTTATGTATTTAATTTATAATTTATTGAATAACTGTGAATAACTTATTTTTACTTATTAAACATGAATTTATAGTGCAGAATCGTATCAATAATATGATTAAATATCTAATGATATTTTTTCTATTTTGTATTATTAGCACTACTTTAATTAACAGTTATGAAGATATCAAGAAATTCGGCTTAATTTTTTCAGTAATTTGTTTAATAATTTCGTTGATTGGTTTTTCCTCTATTATATTTAAATCAGATTTAGAAGATGGAAGCTTAGAATTAATATTATCTATTATTAATCCAACTAAAATAGTACTGGCTAAATTTTTTGCGATATTTATAAGTAGTACGATAGGGATAATTTTAACATTACCTATGATTTATATTTTTTTCAGCCAAACCTTGCTAGAAATAATATTTTTCTTTATCAGCGTGTGGCTTGTATTAACTTTATCAAGTAGCTTAGTAGTTTTATCAGGTAGTATGCAAAGCTATTTTAAGGTTAATGCTAATTTTATCGGCATATTTATTATGCCTTTGCTGATTCCCAGTATTATAATGACGGGGTTAGTACTACAAGACAATAATTTACAATTAATTTTTATTATGATAGGTATTAATTTAGTAATTTTACCTATTGCATTTGTCTTCAGTTCATATTTAATCAGAAATGTTCACAGAACCTAATTATTTTCTTTGTTTTTACTAGCGTATATAGTATAAGATAAGATAATAAATTTTTTTGAGAAAATAATATGTGGCAAGCTTTACGAAAGTTAATTGCGGCAAATCCTATGGGGGTTTTTTTATGGAGTCTTATTACTAAATGGTATATAATGATAGCTGTTGCATCATTAATTGTATTGTTTTATGTAGTAAAAGGGCTTGAGAAAATCGGCTTTATATACTATTTTGGCAGAACAACAGTTGAGATATTAGATACTAGTAAAGCTATTGCGCAAAATTGTACTGTAAAACTTGGTCCTGACTGGGATCACTTAGTGAACTTTTGGAATTGCTTAGGTGATCCAGGAAAATATGAAGTTAGAGAAGGTACAGGTGAGGAGCAATTACAACAAGGTGTAACAAAGCTTATTAAAGACCAACTTGATAGTACTATTCCTGAACCTACCACTCCGGTAGTAAATCCTTATGATAACAGTAATAATACGAATACAAATTAAATATGTCAGATAACGAAGATACTAACAAGGATCACACACAAACCTCGCGTCGTGATTTTATGGTTCTAACGGCTAGTAGCGTTGCAGCGGTTGGAGCTGCTTGCACTCTTTGGCCTCTCATTGATTCTTTAAATCCTTCAGCCGATGTTCTTGCCGTATCATCAATCGAAGTTGATCTATCAAATATTGCTGTAGGTCAGATGATTACAGTTAAATGGCAAGGAAAGCCGGTATTCATTACTAACCGCACTCCAGATAAAATTGCTGAAGCACGAGCTGTCACAATGTCAGAGCTTATTGATCCTGCAGAAGATCAAGCACGTGTAAAAGCCGGACATGATAATTGGCTAGTAACAATTGGTATCTGCACACATTTAGGTTGCGTACCTCTTGCAAATCAAGGTGATTATGACGGCTGGTTCTGCCCATGCCATGGCTCACAATATGATTCATCAGGCAGAGTACGAAGAGGTCCTGCACCTTTAAATTTAGCAATACCGCCTTACACTTTTATTAGCGACAAAAAAATTAGAATCGGGTAATTATTTATGAGCAACAACATTACCCCTAAAGAACTTTCAGTGTCATCCCATGGCTTAGAAACTAGATCCAGAAATAAAACCGCAGAACTAATCGAGGATGCGGGCTTAAGCTTAACGTACACATTACCTCTAGAAGTAGAATGTGGAAGGAACTCTATGATAGCGTGGATAGATTATCGTCTACCTATTTTTTCCTTTCTAAAGCATTTTAGTCATTATCAAACTCCAAAAAATCTTAGTTATTTATGGAATTTAGGCTCTATTGCCGGTATGGCATTAGTAATTCAGATAATCACCGGCATCATACTTGCAATGCATTATACACCGCACGTTGATTATGCTTTCGATAGCGTTGAGAAAATTATGCGTAATGTCAATTACGGCTGGTTACTACGTTATACTCATGCTGTTGGTGCCTCAATGTTTTTTGCAGCCGTATATTTACACATAGCAAGAGGTCTATATTATGGCTCATATAAAACACCAAGGGAGCTACTGTGGCATATTGGTATAATCATTTTTCTCACCATGATGGCTACCGCTTTTATGGGCTACGTGCTACCTTGGGGGCAGATGAGCTATTGGGGTGCAACAGTTATTACTAATTTGTTCTCAGCTATTCCATTAATTGGTAAATCGATTGTGACGTGGTTATGGGGTGGTTTTTCAGTGGATAATCCAACATTAAACAGATTCTTTTCGCTGCATTATTTATTGCCTTTTGTTATTGTGGCTCTTGTTATGCTGCATTTAGTAGCTCTGCATCAACATGGCTCAAATAATCCGAAAGGTATTGATGTAAAAAGTCCTAAAGATACAATTCCTTTCCATCCTTATTATACAGTAAAAGATTTTGTTGGTTTTGGGGTTTATTTCATAATATTTGCTTATTTTATTTTTTATGAGCCAAATTATCTAGGTCATCCAGATAATTACATACCTGCCAATCCGTTAGTTACGCCTGCTCATATTGTCCCTGAATGGTACTTCCTGCCATTTTATGCAATACTTAAAGCGGTGCCGTCTAAGCTTGGTGGTGTGTTATTAATGTTTGGCAGTATATTTGTGTTGTTTTTACTGCCTTGGTTAGATACTTCAAAGGTAAGAAGTAGCAACTATAGACCAATATATCGCATAGCTTTTTGGATATTTATGGCAGATTGCTTATTACTGGGGTATCTGGGGGGACAGCCTGCAGAAGAGCCATATATTACTATTAGTAGATTCGCTGCATGCTATTATTTCTTTCATTTTTTAGTAGCACTACCATTGATAGGTAAATACGAAAAACCATTGCCAATACCGGAGGAGTTGTAGAGTTCAAAATGCTTTAGGTGTCATCCGTGTCTTGTTCCACGGGATCCAGAAAAATACAAATATAAAAAGCTCAATTTATCTTGTTTTATAAGGGATTCTCACCTATGCGAAAATGACACGTACAGGGCATTTTTAAGTTATGCCACAACGCAGGATACAAACCACAACATGAAATGGACAGGAGGAACTGATATTATAACATATAATATGCAATCTACAAATTGGGAAGTTCCAGAAAAAATAACTACTTCACACGCCTGAAGGCGATATGTAGATGTAGCTAGAAATAAATATTAGAGTTGAATAAGATAAACCTAGTCCTATTAGGATTTTTAAACGTGAATTTTGGGTTTATGTACAAAGTATGGGTTTTTAGGAATTCCTTTTATTGGCTTCATTATAATTGTTGTCCTATTGTGACTTAATCGATGATCAAATTACTTCATGGGATAAAAAAATGAATTTTTAATATATCGTGCACAAAAATTGTAGATTATATTTATTACTATATCTTGAATTGTATTATTATACCTCGCCACATTATTTATAAACTTATTATATGATTAATAAACTTATCTTTTTTCTTTTAATTTTATTGTTGAATTCAATCATTACTTTAGCTAATGAAAAAGCATTACATTCCAAAAAGATGAAATGGCACTTTGAAGGGGTGCGTGGCAGTGTTGATCGTGAAGCTGCACAAAGAGGTTTTCAGGTTTATAAAGCAGTATGTAGCGTTTGTCATAGCTTAAGCAATCTATATTATCGTAATTTAAAAGATATTGGATTTTCCGATGATGAAATAAAAGAAATTGCCAAAGGATACACTGTAAAAGATGGACCAAATGATGATGGGGAAATGTTTGACCGCCCTACTATTCCCTCTGATCGTTTTGTACCACCTTATCCAAATGAGCAAGCAGCAAGAGCAGCTAATAATGGTGCTCACCCACCAGATTTATCTTTGATAATAAAAGCTCGTCATGATGGAGCTAATTATGTCTATTCGCTGCTTACCGGTTATGCTGAGCCACCTAAAGGCTTTAAATTAATGAATGGTGCTCATTATAATCCATATTTCCCAGGCGGTCAGATAGCAATGCCTCCACCTCTAACAGATGGGCAGGTGACTTATATGGATAGCACTAACGCAACTGTTGAACAAATGAGTCATGATGTTGCAGTGTTCTTACAATGGGCAGCTGAGCCGGAAATGGAACATCGTAAATCTATGGGACTTAAAGTTATGATGTTTTTAGCAGTCTTTACTATCTTGTTCTATATTGCAAAAAACCGCATCTGGTCAAATTTGAAATAAAGAAGTCGTTATTGCGAGGAAACACTAGCGTTGTCGTATGGCTCAATTTTTTTGCTGTCACATCATCATACAAATTGCTAACTATCTTCCTTGAACTTGATTTTTTCTTTTATTTTGAGCTTTATTCACCTCTGAAGTCTTATCTGGGGACTTAGATAAAATATCACGAAGTTGGTTAATGTTTTTTGTCGCAATTACTACTTTACCCAAAGTATCTTTCATATGTACTACTTTATCTTTGATAAAACTTTTCTTTTTATTATTATTGCTTTGTTCCTTATTTTCAGGAATAACAGGAGATATAGACTTAACTATAGCACTTTTAGGTGGTTTCTTTTCTTGATATTACTGACCATATCATTAGCGATCTTTTTAACATTTTCAGTAGAAATATGATAAGACGATTTACCAGGTAAAGCGTGAATAGCTTTTGAAAATGTATTTTGATTCTCTATTAAGTCTGTAGTTACATTATTTATTATTGCTTCTTTATTTTCTGCTAATTTTTAGGCAGGAATATTTTCTAAGGACTCAGAACGTGTGGCAGTGATCTTAGTTTTATGTTCATCATCTAATTTAACACAAGTTTCATATTCATCATGGTTCTGTATAGCTGATAAATAGTGGGTTACGGGTATAGTGATAATAGTACTTTGTTATAAATTAGTTAAAAGATGCAGGTTTTAAACTAAGGTAGTATCTTTACAGAA